>SKRY01000132.1 GCA_007118235.1 Candidatus Hydrogenedentota bacterium
AAGGCTGTGGCGGAATACCGGGGCGCGAGCGCCTGACAAGGGGAAGAAGGGAACACGCGCCATATGAAATCCTTTACCCGCTTAACCACGAGTGATCCCGCGGACCTTGTTTTCGGCTCGTGCCCGGCGCCAGTCGCCGTCACCCCGGAAATCACCGTGGGCGGGGGCGAGGTCTTGCCCGAGGTCAACTACATGCTGCCTCATGGCTTTGAGGTGGCTGAAACCGCCTTGGACAAGACCATCGCCCTTTACCGCACCATGGCCCAAGGGGTCTTGCAGCGCGCCGAGGATCTCGGCGTGCCCCGCTTGGTGATTGAGATTGAACTCGTCTTCGAATTAACCCTTAACCCCACATGGGGCGAGCGTGTGATCCAAGTAACGCGCGAGGTCATCGAGGACTACAAGGCCAAGGGGGTGCATGCCGCGCTGCGGACGACCGTGGCGGACATCCGGGACCGGGTCAGGCCGCCTCGGAACCGCACAAGCAAGGAGACGGGGCTGGTCCTGGAAACGTTCGACCGGTGCGCGCCTTATTCCGACATTCTGGCCATTGAGTCCACCGGCGGCAAGGAAGTATCCGACGGCGCCATTCTGAGTTGCGACATCGGCGGGGTGATCTTTGCCCTGGGCGTACTCGGCTCGCAGGATATGGCGTTCCTGTGGCCGCGCATCGTGGACATCGCGCACGCGCACGGCAAGGTGGCGGGGGGCGACGCCGCCTGCGGATTCGCCAACACGGCCATGCAACTCGCCCGCAAGAGGATGATCTCCTCTACCTTCGCCGCGGTGGTCCGGGCGGTCGGCGCGGCCCGCAGCCTGTGCGCCATGGAAGCGGGCGCGGTGGGGCCGGACAAGGATTGCGCCTACGAAGGCCCCATCCTAAAAGCCATCACGGGCATCCCCATCGCGATGGAGGGCAAAAGCGCGGCATGCGCCCATTCAAGCCACATCGGCAACGTGGCCATGGCGTGCGCCGATCTCTGGAGCAACGAATCCGTGCCTTATGCGCAACTCTTCGGCGGATACACGCCCGAGACCAGCCTTGAAGAACTTTGGTACGACTGCAAGCTGTTGAACACAGCGCGGGAAAAAGGGGAAGCGGAGGCTGTGGCGGGGCTGCTGACCGAATCCGATGTAACGACCAGCGCCGAGGCCCTGGTCCTTTCTCCCATGGCGGCCATCCGGATCGGCCAGGCCATCGTCGATGCCCAGGAGAACTATGCGACCCGCGCGTATCGCGCTGCCCGCGAAGCGGTGGCGCTGTTGCGCGAGGCCACCGAATCCGGACGCCTGCGCCTCGGTCCGATGGAGGCGCCATGGCTGGATATCATCGAGGGCGGGCTCGACGAGTTCGGCGGTTTGGACGGCAAAGTGCTTGACCATTACGTGAAGCAGTACGAGAAGGAATTCGTCCCCGCGGAGTACGGCGTGGAATAGCCGCGCCTTCCCCATCCTTGCGCGCTTCTACACGGGCTGTCGTTCGAGCTTGGCGCGCAGGTGTTTGACGGTCTCAATCAATCCGTCTTCCAAGCTCACCTTGGGTTCCCAGCCCAATACCGTTCGGGCCTTGGTGATGTCCGGACACCGTTGACGTGGATCTTCCTCAAAAGGCAAGGGTTTCGTAATCAGTTCACTGGAACTCCCCGTGACCTTCAGGATGGTTTCCGCCAATTCGCGGATGGTTCGCTCATACGGATTGCCAATGTTCACGGGCTTGGGTTCATCGGAAAAGAGCAGCCGGACAATCCCGTCCGCGAGGTCGGAAACATAGCAGAAACTGCGGGTCTGCTGCCCCCCGCCGTAGAGCGTGAGCGGCTCGCCCCGCAAGGCTTGGCACACCAGGTTGGTCACGACCCGCCCGTCATCGGGCCGCATCCGTGGACCGTATGTATTGAAAATGCGTACGATGCGCGTCTCCAGGTTCCGTTCCCGCTGGTAGGTCATCGTCACGATCTCGGCGTAACGCTTCGCTTCGTCGTATACGCTGCGGCGGCCAATGGGATTCACGTTGCCCCAGTACCCTTCCTTCTGCGGATGATGCTCCGGAACGGGATCTCCATAGATCTCCGACGTGCTCGCCAACAGAAAACGCGCGCTGTGCTGCTCGGCCAGCTCCAACAGATTGTGCGTGGCGAAGGAACCCGCGCGTAGGCATTCAAACGGTTTCTGGAGGAAGTCGCGTGGGCTGGCGGGCGACGCCATGTGCATCACGTAATCCAGCGGCCCGTCCAGCGGCGGCGGGTCGCAAGCGTCTTGCTCGATAAACGTGAATCCCTTCCGCCCATCCAGGTGGGCGAGATTCTCCCGTTGGCCCGTGCAGAGATTGTCCAGCACGGTGACTTCATGGCCGGTGTCAAGCAATAGGTCCGTCAAATAAGACCCGAGAAAACCAGCGCCCCCACTCATTAGAATTCTAGACATCGGTGACTCCTGATAAGGTGATAAAGAACAGCCGCCGGATTATGGCACGACAACCGCTTTCCCTACGTGTACCCTGGGCTGTCGCAGTGTGAGATTACGCAAACCCAGCGCTGAAAGCGGGCTCGAACATGACAAGCGAGGGATAAGGCAAGTATCCGGTA
>SKRY01000309.1 GCA_007118235.1 Candidatus Hydrogenedentota bacterium
GCTTCCGTCACCCGGACCACCACGTCAAATTCCAGGGGCTCGTCCAGATCCGGATGATTCACCCTGACGGTGTACGTGCCCGCATGGTCCTGGATATTGGCGTTGTCAATAAGCAGGCCGGGACCCGTTTGTCCGGCAAGTTCGTCGCCGTTCTTGAACCACTGGAAGGTAGCATCCGCTTCGTATTCTCCGAAAAGGAGCACGGGCCCCAACTCGCCGGATCCACCCGGAGACACGATTACCTGAGACAACGGAGCCGTCTCGACAATCTGGGGCGCCACCGGAAGGTCATCGACCTGAACCCAGCTTACATTTGACCCGATGACCCCGTTGCTCCACTGGCCGGTGAGGTCCGTCGCCGTGCTGCCGCTGCCCTCGTCGAAGCGCCAATAGCCAGCGAGGCCGGACTCATTGCCCCGCAGACGCTGGTGCATGTTGTCTTGGAGTTGTTGTTCCGTGCGGGCGACGCTCCACTTGCGGAACTCGGCGATTAAGCCGCCATAAGGGCGTTGACCGTTGGAGTGAGAACTCCCAATAGCAAGAGGATCCTCTCCCAAGTCTCCCGGAGAAGTTTCAAGGGAGGCGACCAGCTCCCCATTGAGAAAGTACCGGAGGACGCTTCCGTCATGAGATATCGCCACATGAGCCCACTGGTCCACGGGCGGATTGGGCGCTTCAGTTATGTCATCCTCAACCATGCGGACGCGCATCCCTGCGGATCGAATTTCCCAATGGTTGGCTGGGCCCGCGCCTCCACCTCGGCCCCAAATGCCCGCATGGGATGGATCGGATGTGGCCCCGTCCCACTTGACCCATGCTTCGATGGTGATCGGAGCGGGGGGGATTGGATGCGGAGGATGGATTTCCACATCGTACGCTGCAACCTCCTCCACCCGCTGGAAGCTGAGCACCCAGTCTTGCCTCGCGGAAGCCGGAAACGCCACCATCACACACAAGCCCAGGGCTATCGCCGTGATGGTGAGCCCCACAATCTTACGCTCAAATCTGTTTCTCATTTGTTTTGCCTCCCTACGTTATTTCATTCCGGTTCTGCGCGATTCTCACGCGCTACCCAATTTCGCCTGCCAGATCCAACTGCAACCCCTGCACAACCACTACAGTGGAAAATCCCTTATCCTCCAACCCCGGCTCACGGCGCTCGAAGGCCATGAGACCACCTCGCCATTGTTAATCCCGGCCTCCTTTCTAACGGCGCGCCACCGCCTTCCGCGCTTACTAACACTAAACCGGGCGCTCAGACCGTTTCTTGCGCGCAAAATCCCCGTCTTGGTTCCGATTGTCCCTTCACGCCCCTCGATACAGGGCGAATTCACTCATCCGCGCGCCACCGGGTTACACTTTACTCGGTATTTGGGTTCTTGTTACGACTTAGATTAGCATGAGTTTCCCTTCAATGTCAACCCCTAATCCCTCAATATTGGATATCAATATCATGTGGGGTCTTCATAGATTACGGGTATTCAGTAGTCTGGCGGAGGCCTGCGGCTTTCGGATTGAGCTTTCCGGCATTGGCCCTGCCGAATCAAGCGCGCACTGGCTTGCGCGTTGCCCGAAATGCTGGTAAGGTGAGGTCAGTGAGGAGCGCTGGGACGGTGCAAGCCGCGACAAGAAGGAGGACGGAGCGATGCAATCGGTGACACGGCGTGTGGGATGGATTACGGTGCTATTGATGATGGGCATGGCGGTCCAGGGCGAAAGTCCCTATGCCGCATGGGAGAACGGGCCGCCCACGGATCCCGATTTCTTTCCCATTGGCGTGTGGCTGCAAGACCCCGGTCTTGCGCCGCGGTACCAGGAGGCGGGCATGAACATGTACGTGGGGCTCTGGCAAGGCCCGACGGAAGAACAGCTCGATGCGTTGGCGGAGGCCGGGATGTATGTCATTTGCCATCAGAACGAGACCGCGCTGGACCATCCCCGCAACGACGTCATCATCGCGTGGTTGCAACAGGACGAGCCCGACAACGCCCAGCGCGCGGAGGACGGCGGCTGGGGCCCGCCCGTGCCGCCGGAGGAAATCGTCCGCCGGTACGAAACCATGCGCGAACGGGACCCCACCCGGCCGGTTCACTTGAATCTTGGCCAAGGCGTGGCGTGGGACGGCTGGATTGGCCGGGGCGAACGGACCAACCACCCCGAGGATTATCCGGAGTACATCAAGGGCTGCGACATTGTGTCGTTCGACATCTATCCGGTGGCGAGTCCGCGCGAGGAGGTCCAGGGGCAGCTTTGGCGCGTCGCGCACGGGGTGGAGCGATTGATGGAGTGGTCGGCGCCGGAGCAACCCGTGTGGAGTTTTGTCGAGGCCAGCGGCATTCATACGGGCAACGTGGCGTCGCCGGCCGAGATCCGCTCCCAAGTCTGGATGGCTCTCGTCCACGGGGCGGCGGGCATCCTCTACTTCGTCCACGAGTGGGAACCCGCGTTCAACGCCTCGGCGCTGTTGGATAACGAGGAGACGCTGGAAGGCGTCACGGCGGTCAACCATCAACTGCGGGAGCTGGCGCCGGTCCTGAACAGCCCTACGGTGGAAGGGCGCTTGACCGTGACGGCCGATCCGGAGGATACCCCGCTGGCCGCCATGCTCAAGGAACATGACGGCGACGCCTACATCCTTGCCGTGGTGATGCGCGACGCGCCCGTGACGGCGGCGTTCACGCTGGACGGCGTCACCGGCGGGGAGGTTGAGGTCGAAGAAACCGGGGAAACGTTGTCCATCGAGGGCGGGCGATTCGAGGAAGCCCTGGAGGGGTATGAGACCCGCTTGTACCGTGTTCCCGGCGGCGCGCGGTGATAAGCAAAGCAAGCAGGGGAGAGACGTTGCGGGCTTTCATGCCCCTGGAAAGGCGTCACGGAAGAGGTGGACGATCGGTTTCTTTCCTGGCTCCAGGATGACGGCCACGACGTCGAAGCGGTAGTAGGCGCCGGGTTCGCCATGGCGGGCCCAGTAGTGCCGGGCGGCGCGGCGGATATGCTCCCGCTTGCGCGGGCCCACGTTCTCCTCCGGCGGGACGGGGTCCCCGGTCCGCCGGGTTTTCACCTCGACGAACACAATCGTGTCGCCCTCGCGGGCCAGGATATCAATCTCATAGGCGCCAAGGCGTACATTCCGCGCGAGGATGCGGTATCCCCGCCAGCGGAGATGCCGCGCCGCGATGCGTTCGCCCCGCGCGCCAAGGGATTGCGGCTTGCGAAAGGGCCACCACACGCCTCAGCCCGCCACGGGCTCCCCCGCCGGGACAAGGCGGATTTCGTCGAAGATGCGGTGTTGCCGCGCCCGGATGCGCCCCATGCGGCATAACTCCAGGATGGCCAGAAAACAACACACCAGCTCGACGCGGTCGCGGCAGGCCTGGAACAGATCCGTCCACGACATTCGGCCGTGAACCGCCAGGGATTCCTCGATCTCGGCGATTTTGTCATCCACGCTGTGGTGTTCCGTGGACACGTTGTGGAAGAGGTCGTCGCTCATGAACCGCAACACCCCCTTGAACGCGGCGATGAGGTCGTGCAGCGAAACGTCGAGGTACTCCTCTTCCTCGTCATCGGCGGGTTCGATGTCCGGTTTGGCCTTGCGGGTGAACCAATGCGCGCGTTCTTCCTCCAGCCGTTCGAGGCGCTCGGCGACATCGCGGAACTTGCGGTACTCGAGCAGCTTCTCGACCAGTTCGACGCGAGGGTCTTCTTCTTCCTCCTCTTCCTCTTCTTCCTCCACTTCGCTGGGCGGGATAAGCATCCGGGCCTTCATCTGGATGAGCGTGGCCGCCATGACCAGGAAATCCCCGGCGACTTCCAGGTTCTCCTCCCGCATGAGGTCGAGAAAACGGAGGTACTGCTCGGTGATGGTCGCCACCGGGATGTCGAAGACATCTATCTCTTGGGAGCGAATCAGATACAGGAGCACCTCGAAAGGCCCCTCGAAACTATCGAGGTGAAGCCGGAGGACGGCGTCGGTGGCCTCATCGACGATGTAGGCCTCGCCTGGAGGCGCCGCGTCCGCGGGAGGCTGCGGGGTTTGAGGCGTGTCCGTGAGACTATCTGTCATTTTTTTGAATGCTTTTCGTGAAGTTCAAGGCGCCGCGTAACGCCCAAACCTCGGATAAGGACGCTCTTCCACGGGAGAACATCCCCCTTGATCCCCCTTCGAAGGGGGAATATGCCACGTACCGCCGGCGTCTTGCCGGCAAACGGGCCGCCTGGAAGGCGGCGCTGTGTTCCCGAAGGGCCGAAAGCTGTAAACGGTCACACACTGCCTTATCCGTCGATTGGCGGGGGGACGCCCTGCGCTGGCCATCCCCTCCTATTGCGTCAACTCCGGTCATGGTCGGGGATATGAAAGGTATCGTTCAAGCGCAGCAATTTGCCCACGTTCGAGCGCAGTTCCACCCAGTGAAAGGCGCAATTTCCCGAACTGAACCGCATGTGGCCGCCAGGATCGAGGCCCAGGCACGCCCCGATCAAGAGGTCGTTCATGGCGCCATGCGTGATAAGGCCCACGCGCGTGTCGGTGGCCTCGTACGTCTTGCGCAGCCAGTTCTCGATGTACTTGATGCGCTTCCACGCTTGCTGGAAGCTTTCCGGCAAGGCTTGACTCCACCTGGTGTCAAGCCCGTTTTCGATATGCACCATGGGAAACTGCCGGGCAATGTGTTTGGCGTCCCACAAGATGTTGTTGGCTCCGACCTCGAAAATGGCCGGAAGCAACACGGTCTTCACGCCGCTGATTTGGTGAATGCGGGCGGCGGTTTGCAGGTTGCGCTGCAACGGCCCACAATACAAAATGTCCAACCCCTCGTCAAGCACGCGCCGCCCTGCTTCCTCGGCCTGACGAATACCGCGTTCGGTGAGCGGCGGATCGCCAGGCCGGGGTTGGGCGTCTTCGAGATTACCCTCCGATTCGCCATGCCGGATCAGTAATAGACGCATGGGACTTCCTTTCAATAACGGATGGGCGGCCAACCCTTCGGGGGGGCCTTCCATGGACTTCCGCTACGGCTGCTCTTGCGCGGGACGCCCGCGCAGGCTAATCTCGACCACCAACGCGGCGTCATTCTGGCCGGCCAGCATGGTCGCGCTCTCCACGCGCCGGGCCCGGGTCATCCAGTCTTCCGCCGCATCCTCAAGACTCTCTATAGTATACCCCTTCAATGCATCAATTTTACATATTTGCATTAAGGTTTCCGAAATCGCCTCTGTGAGGGGTTCCGGTTGAATGCGCACATAGAGATTGCCTTGTGGCGGCCGAGTCTCGTTGGCGTTTTGCTCCAGCGCCCGGCGCAGCGCGTGCCGGTTACTGGCCGCGGCCATGCCGCGGGCGGCCACGGCGAAGGACGGCTCGATGCTGGGACCCCCGATCGCGGGGAGATACACGATGGCGCCATCCTCGGTCTCGCGGCCGTAGCTCTGCGCAAGGGAAGCCCCTTCCGGCTCGCGTGGAAAGCGCTCGAACTGCGCCCGCGCCAAATCTCCCGCACTCTCCCCCTGGAAAGTCAATTCGGGCATGGGAACGATTTCGTGGGGATCAAAGTCCGTGACGCTCAGGGAAAATCCCGGTCCCAGCGCGCCCAAGGTCTTGGTCAACATGAGGCCCACTGGGGGATGGGCGGGATCATCCCCGTTTTCTCCGTCATCATCTTGCGCTTCTCTCAGCAGTTCCAAGCTCTCTTCCAACTCCGGCCAGGCGGTCCAGTCGGCCTCGGCTAGCGCGGGCCATTCCAGCACCGTTCCCACATCCGCAAGCAGTACGCCCAGCGGCTTTCCGAAATTGGCGCTAAGCTGCACCATCCCTTCGGCAGGGGGGGGCAAGGGGCGGGGCGCGAGACCGCTCAGCACGAGGTCCCATTCGCCGCTTACTTCGCTGGCGAGCACGAACTCACCCTTGAGATCGGCCTGGTCCGGCTCGAGGCGCAACGCGAAACTTGCGGACCGCAGCACGCCGCCCCAAGCGTCGGTGTCATCGAAGTGGATTACGCCGCCCGCGTCCTCCACCCCCGAACCTTCCACGGTCGCGCCGAAGCGCTCCGGCGTCATCGCCTCGGCGGGCCGCAGCGTGAGGGCCTGAATGAGCCGGTCCCTGGAAGGGCTCACCACCAGCGTGCGGCCGCGAACGGCATAATGCAGATCTTCGCCTGGAAGCCGGCGTAACCGCAACCCGCCAGCATGATCGGACTCGGTCCATGGACCCAGCCGGCTGTAGCGCTCGAGCAAGGCCCCAATGTGAGACATGCGTGTGACGAACAGGACATCATCGAAGGACTCGAGGTCGTTGCCCGCCGCGTACCCCAGTCCGCCTAGGATGTTGTGCAGAATCCACGGCGGAACAGGCGGCTCCTGCGCAAGCAAATCGCGAACGGTCTCGCCCGCGCCGGGAATCGCATCCCAAACGAACGACGCCGCCAGGCGCTCGCGCTGCGGCAGTACTTCGCTGACGAACACGCCATACTTTTGTTGCGCGGGGAGTACGCTGTGCAAGGGGGTGGTGTCCCGGCTGACCCAGATGGCGTGAACAATGAGCCCGGCGACAATCAAGATCAAGGCGTTCCGGAACCAAGCCGGCTGGTGCGGACCAAAGCGGCGCTTGTTTTTTTTAAGCCCACCCTTACTGGGGAACGATCGGAGCGTCTCGCTCATGCGGCGTCCTCCTCGACGGTTAGTTCCTCCTCGTACGCGTCAGGGTCAGGTTCCACAAGTACGTCGCTCCAATCAACCCACGCGTGGCCCGCTGGAGTAATGGCGGCGTACATTCGCCTGCTCCCCGGGTCAAACACGATATGCGCCACGTGGCGATCCGCCGGGGCTTCACCGGCGTGACGCGTGTGCAGCGCTTCCCGCAGCTCGGCGGCGGAAAGTGATAGCCCCTCCTCTCCGTTGCCCGCGTCCTCATCGTCTTCCGCTTCACCGGGAGGCCCCACGGCCATGCCTTCCGGCAGGACGCTTGTCGCTCGCGGCTCCACTGCGCCTTGCGGGCCAAAGGTGACAACTTGCGCCAACTCGCCAGGGGCCGCCACATATGCGCGCAGCCCTTCGGGAAGATCTTCTAGGTCGAGCCGCGAAAGCGCTTCTTCTTGGCTTTCGCTGAATTGCAACAACTCGCGCGCCACCAGTTGGAGTCTGCCTTCGGCCACGGAGATATCCTCATCATCTTCGCCGAATGCTTCGAGGCAAACCACCACGCCGTGCTCGTTCATGCCGCTCACCGTCCCCGTTTGCCAAGGCAAGGCCACCATGGCGAAGGCCGCGCCCTCCGCCGGGGTAACGCGCCACACATCCGGCAACGTGGAAACGCCGCCGCCATCTTCTTGGGACGATGATGGCGCGGACACTGTAAACTCGTACCCCACTAGCCCTTCCTCATCCGCGCTGTCGCCAGGCGTAACGAACCATGTCGCTCCTCCGGACGCGCCGCCGGGTCTGTCCGGGGCCAGTTGCAGCAGCAGGGCGGCGTCGGTTGGGAGCCCCGCGCCCATGGCCAACCCTTCGATGTCGTCGAGGATATCTTGGGCGAGCCCGTCCAGCTCCGGCCGCCATTCGTTGGCCAAAAAGGGCAAGGCGAAGGGCGAGGGGTCAATGAAACCGGGCAGCCATTCCCACACATCGCCCGCGGGATGAAGCTGGCGCTCGCGGACGGGCTTAGCCACCCACTCCTCGAAAGCGTTTTGCGCGTCGTACGCGAACCGGGATCCCCTTTGCCGGCCCATGCCGTACGAAGCGCCGCCCAACGGCCAAGGCTCACCGTCTTCGCGCGTGAGTTCGCCCAAGGCCGTGGGTTGGCCCTCGCCGGGCATCTGACCGCGCGTCATCAGCCTGCCGAATTGCGCGTCGAACCAGTCCGCGATTCCCGGACCGTAAAAGCTCATCTCTTGTTCATAATGAGATGTGGTGTAGTACTCCCGCGGCGCGAAGTAGAAGAGATGGTCGTTCGCTTGGCTGACGCTGAATTGCGCTTCATACCCCCGCGCCAGCGCGTGTTCCCGAAGCTCCAACCCCAGTTCAACGCACGGTTCGCCCGGGAAGAAACACAGCAACAAATCGCCGATCTCGAGCACATCAAGCCACGTCGAGGCCGGCAGTATGGAGCTGGCGAGCGTGGGGGGAAGGGAGGTCTCGGTCCGCCGAAAGTATAACGGCAGCTCCTCGGCCTCGATATCTTGAACGATATCGTAAACTTCTTCCGCCAACAATTCACCCGTGGTTATCACCCGCTCCCATCCCTCGAGATTTTGGCCCTCCAAGTCCACGCTCTGATTGCCCGCCGCCCCGTTCAGAAACAGGGCGACAGCGTCGTTGCCGAGCAACTCCTCGATTCGTTCGTGGAAGAAGCCGGGATAGTCCGCCGAGATAGTGAGGCCATCCTCGCTGCTTACCGTGGTTGGGTGAGCGGCGAAATTGGCGACCACGGCGATGGGCTCGCTTTCGAGGTCTTCCACGAGGATCACGCCGATCTGGCTGTCGCGGGGACCCTCGTCCACCCGCCGGTTCCGGGAGAGGGTGTCCTGATTGCCCGTCCCGAAGCCCACGTTGGCCTCTTCGCGGTTGGCGTAGGCCTCCACCATCGCCTCGGAGAACCCTTGGGCCGTGAGGTCGAGGATGTCCTCGCGGTAAGGCCCCGAGACATGCCGGAAAGCGATCGACTCGACCATGCCGCCCTGGGCGTTGTGCGTGTGCGTGGCGGTGAGGATGATGTTTTCGTGCGGAACGGCTCCCGGCGCCAGTTGCAACACGCGCTCGCGGAGTTCGCGGTTGATGATGCAAAGGTCGGCCGCGATCAGAAAGACCTCGGTGTTCTCGTCGCCCAGATAAAGAGCGCGCACGGTGATGGGGTCATGCACGTCTTCCGCGCCTCGTCCGAGGCGGGCGCCGTAGCCGTTCAATGGCGCGCCCAGCGGCGGCGTGATATCAATCCTCGCGGCTCCCGCTTGCAGGGCTTGGGCGTCCGCGGCCACAAGCAGCGCAAGCGCCATGCAGAACCCCCACGCCAAGGCCTCCTTGTTCCTGCGCATGCATGCGCAGGACGAGCGAGAGGTCTTTTCATGTTTGGTAATTGCGTTCACAATGACGTTTCCTCAATACAGCGGTTGGGTAACAGAATGTGGGGACGCGCCCGGCGCGGGGTTTGTCGCGTCAGCTTCCCTTGAAGCGGGGCTTGCGCTTTTCGATGAAGGCGTTCACCCCCTCTTGGGCATCTCCCGTGGCGGCGGCTTCGTCGAAAGCGTGGCGTTCAATGCTGGCCTCCAGTCCCGGACGGATGGCGCATTCGCGCATGGCCCGCAAGATGATCGCGGTGGCCACGGGAGGCTGTGCCGCCAGCGCCTGTGCGAGTTCACTTGCGGCAGCGCGAAGCTCGTTGGGCGGCGTAACGCGGCACACGAGTCCTGCCTCTCGCGCTTCCTCGGCTGAGTGACGCCGTCCCGTGAGGAGCCACTCCGTGGCGCGGGCCTCGCCGATGAGCCGCGGCAAGCGCTGGATGCCGCCCCATCCCGGCACGAGACCGAAGCGGATCTCGGGCTGCCCAAAGACCGCCGCCTCCGAGGCGATGCGCAAATGACAGGCCAGTACTAGCTCGCAACCGCCGCCCACCGCCACCCCATTGACCGCGGCGATGACAGGCTTGGGAGACTTTTCCAAGGCCTTCACGGCGGCCAAGCCCGTTTCCATGAGGCTGTCCTCCGCCCGGGGCTCGCTCTTCAGCCCTTCGGACAAGGCGGGCATGTGTGCGCCCGCGCTGAAGAAATCCTCGCCCGTGGCCGTGAGCACAATACACCGGACCGACTCATCGGAGACCAGGTCCGTCACGGTTCGCGCCAGCGCGCTCAATATGCCGGGCGTAAGCGTGTTGGCGGGCGGATGGTCGATGGTGAGCCACGCCACGCTGCCGTCCCGGGATTCGTGAATGGTGTCAGCCGTCATGTTTTCTACAGTCCCTCCTTGAGGCCGCTAGTTTAGCACAGCGCCGAAACCGGATCC
>SKRY01000286.1 GCA_007118235.1 Candidatus Hydrogenedentota bacterium
TGAACTGGCTCATCGCCTCCGAAATGAGTTCGGATCAACCCGAGGCCATCCGGCGGCTGCGCACGCTCATCCGGAAGAACTACGGCTATCCCTTGGCCCGCAAAGTCGAGCAGGCGAAGAAGACGCTGTCCTTCGAAGAGCGGGCCCGCATCGAACTGGAAGAGGAGGGGCTGGACCTTCACGTCGATCTGGAGCGTCCGGAGTTCGCTCACATCATCGAGCATACGCTGGACGAAATGCAGCACTCCATTGAAGAAGCCGAAAAAGCGGCTGGGGTGCGCCCGGCGGACATCGACCTGGTATTGACCACCGGCGGCACGAGCCTCATTCCCGCTGTGCGCAAGATGCTCGAGGACCGCTACGGCGCTGACCGCTTGCTCCAGCGGGACACCTTCGTCAGTGTGGCCTCGGGTCTGGCGGTGGTGGCGCAGTACATGTGAACCGCGCGGAGCGGCTCCAGGCGGAACCGCCGGGGTTCCAACCCGGGGTTAGCCGCGCTTTGAGAAGATGCGCTTGTAACAGAAGACATTCAGCGCGGTGATGAGCGCCCAGACGACGAGCATGTAGATCCACGAGCCCGCGGTCATCTCGGGGGCCTCGCGCATGCCCTCCTGTGCGCCGAGAGTAAACCATTCAAGCCAGGGCCAAGCGTTCATTGCGTTTCCGCCTCCTTCGTCTCTCCTGCCGTTTCATCGCCATCATCAAAGAACTTGGGATGGGTGCGCCACGCGTGCCATACGCCCCAGACCAGAAACGCGATAAAGCCAAATATAATGAGACGGGCTAGCCACAGTATGGGGCGGTCCGCTTCGGGCACACCCTCCATCATAAGGACGGGAATCAGGCCGGCTTCGTCGTCTATCGTATACCAAAGCAGCAGCGCCACGGCGTACACGGGGGTGACGTATTTCATGATGTAGTAGAAGATGCGCGGCACGCGGAAGTCCGCCCCCCGGTGCATCGTTTCCCAGCCTTTATCAATGCCAAAGATCCAGGCAAAGATGATGACCTCGGCGCAGGCGAACACGACGATAAGGAGGGTGGCGACCCAGAAGTCCAGCTCATCCATGATGCCGCGGTGACTGAAGAGAATCACGGGTTGCATAAGGATGAAAACGGCCACGAAAATGCCGGCGAGGGCCTTGTTCCGGTCTATGTCGAGTTCGTCTTGCAGGAAGGACAACAGCGGCACGAACATGGCCACGCTGGACATGAGCCCGGCCAAGAACAACAGAAGGAACCACAGCGTGGCGAAGAATTGACCGCCAGGCAACTGCTGAAAGATGACGGGCAGGGTCTGGAAACTGATGGCGAAGATGCCTTCCTCGGTGATGACTTCGATCCCCGCCATGCCGAAGAAGATGAGGGCGGCGGGCACCACGACCGTGCTGCCTAGAATCACCTCAACAAAGGAGTTGGTGCTGACGGTGGCGAGGCCGTTCAGGGTGATGTCGTCCTCCTTGGTGAGGTAGCTGGCGTAGGCGTGGATCATGCCGAAGCCCAAACTAAGCGTGAAGAAGACCTGGCCCGAGGCGGCGATCCAGATGGCCGGTGACCCCAAGGCGCTCCAGTCCACCACCCAGATTTGGGCGAGGCCGTCGCCGACGCCGCGTCCCTCCACGGTGTCCAGCGTAAGGACCCGAACCGCCAGAACCAGCCCCATGAGCAGAAGGAGGGGCATGCCATACTTGGCGAGCACCTCAATCCCCTTCGAGATGCCCCGGTGGAAGACATAGAAGTTGACGAGGATGGTTATGACAAAGAAAAGGTAGGCTTGGCGGCCAAAGGCGAGGGGACCCTCGCCATGGCCAAGGTAATTCCGGAAAACCTCGCCCATCTCGGCTTGGGTTTCGCTGCCCCAATACGCGCCGGTCATGCTTTGCCATGCGTAGCCCAGCGACCAGGACTCGATGTAAATGTAGTACAGCCCGATGACGGCGGGCAGCATGACGCCGAAGATGCCGATGTACTTGGAAATGGGGTGATGCCACAGGCGGTGGAACATGCCGGGTGTGCTACCGTGGCCCCACGCGCCCCCGTAACGGCCTATCGTCCACTCAATCCACATGAGGGGCACACCCATCAACAGGAGGGCGATGAAGTACGGCACCATGAACGCGCCGCCCCCATGCTCGGCGGCTTGGCCCGGAAACCGGATGAAGTTCCCCAGGCCCACCGCGTTGCCCGACATGGCCATGATAAGACCGAACCGCGTCAACCAGCGGTCACGCAACACATTGCCTATGTTTTCCGTCATTGTATGCGTATCCCCTTACCGTCCGCGCCCGATTATTAAAAGCGGCGTGATTATACTCGCCCAAAGTTATCGCTTCAAACGGCTTGGCGGCGCCGGAACGGCGGGACCGCGCTACTCAAGCGATGCTTCGAATTCCTCGTGAAGTTCCCTCAGTTCGTTGACCACCTCCGGGTTTTGCGAAGCGAAATTGGTCATCTCCGAGGGGTCCTCTTCGAAATTGGCCAGGAACAACTCCCTATCGTCTTCCGTCAAGTCGTCCCCCGTTTCGGTGGGATCCCACACATTGCCGATCAGCTTCCACGGCCCCCGGCGCA
>SKRY01000474.1 GCA_007118235.1 Candidatus Hydrogenedentota bacterium
CCGCTGCAAGACGAAGACATCATTGACTTGGTCACGTCGACAGCGGAAGGGGAAAACCAACAACCCGGCGAGGACGCGGCTCCCGCCAATACCGATGAGCGGGCCGCCCCTGAATGGACCGCCCTGAATCCCCTTGAGCCGTTTCTCGTGCGGCTGAAACTGGCTGCTTATGGGTCCCTCCTTCTCGGGCTGCCTTTCGTTCTGTATCAGCTCTGCGCGTTTGTGTTTCCCGGACTGCGGCCAAGGGAGCAGCAGGCCGTGCGCATTCTCATCGGCGGGGGCAGTGTGCTGGCCTTGGCCGGTGTGGCCATAGCCTATTTCCTGATCTTCCCCCTCGTACTCCCGTACCTGATGGACTGGGCGCCGGAGGGGGTCAACATTCAGTTGCGCATGAACGAAACCGTCTCGCTAATCTTAAAGGGGTTGCTCGGTTTCGCCATCGCGTTTCAGTTTCCAATGGTGGTGCTGGTCTTCGTGTACATGGACCTGCTTTCCCCCGAAACGCTTAAGCAATATCGAAAGGTCGCCATCGTTATCATGACGGTTCTTTCGGCTTTCCTCACGCCGCCCGAGCCAATTTCCATGTTTATCATGGTCATTCCCCTGGTATTGTTGTATGAGGGCAGCATTTGGATGTCGTATCTCGTGGTGCGCCGGCGGCGTGCGGGAGATGACGCGAGTTCGGACGCCGGCGGACCCGGCTCATAAAGGTAGTAGACTATGCTAGGCTTGGGCATTACAGAACTGATTATTATCGCGGGGATAGCCCTGATTGTCATCGGGCCAGAGAAATTCCCCGAGTTCGCCAAGATTGTCACCCACACCATCCGCGACGTGCGTGGGTACGTGGAGGACGTGCAAAAAGATCTGAGCAAGGAACTGAAGCCCGTCCAGAAAGAGGTCAACAAGCTCTCGCGCTATTCGGCCGAGGACTACATTGACTCCCTGACCGGTGAGGACCGCTCCAAAGGCAAACACTCGAAGAACAAGCTCCATGGCAAGAATAGGGGCGAGGATAAAGAGAAAGAGCAGGCGGAGCGAAAGGAGCAGACGGGCGCTGACGTGGATGAGGGGAATAAGACCGGCGAGGAAACCGGCCCCAACCAGCCCGCCGAAGGCGATCCCCCCCAAGATGCCGGGGACACGGCCACCGAACATAAACAAGCCGGGGAACCCGTCGCCGAAGCCGAAAAACGGCCCGACGTTAAGAAGGCGCCCTATCGGTCCGATATACAAGAAGAAGACGCGCCCAAGTTCTACCACCCTCCCGAGGAGGATCAGGGGCAGGACTGACGCTTTCCCGTTGCATTGGAAGGGATTGACGGCGCGAAGAAATTCGTGGAGTTCCCAGTGAAAGGCAAGCGCCTAACCGTCGGCATCATCGGAGGCATGGGCCCCGCTGCTACCGCCTTGCTGTTCGAGCGGATCATTCTCGCCACCCCGGCCCGGCGAGATCAGGATCACCTGCACATCATTGTGGACAATGATCCCACGGTTCCCGATCGCACCGCCGCGATCACCGGCAACGGGCCAAGTCCCTTGGACGCGCTGGTGAAGTCCGCCCGGCTTCTGGAATCCGCCGGCGCGGAAGTGCTGGCCATGCCTTGCATGACCGCCCATTACTATATCAACGAACTCACCGGACACGTCAAGGTCCGGCTTATCGACGCGATAGACGAATTGTGCGCGGAAATTCAGCGCAACCCGGCCATCCGGACGGTTGGCGTGCTAGCCACGGACGGGTCCCGGCGGGCTGGCGTGTATGACCGGCTCTCGCAACACTGTGAAGTGGTGTTTCCGGATGCCGAGTTCCAAGCGCGCTTCATGGACGCCGTCTACGGACCGGCGGGCGTGAAGACGGTGGGGCCTCGCCCCGAAACGTCCGTCACGATGGCCGAATTGGCCGGGCGGCTCCGGGAACAAGGCGCGGACGCCGTGGTTGCGGGATGCACGGAGGCCTCCGTGGGATTCCAGGCGGGTTCCCTAGCGGTTCCCCTGCTTGACCCGGTCGCCATCCTTGCCTCTGCGGTCGTACGGGAAGCGTGGGCGCCCGGTGACAGCCCGGGCGAAGCGATGTCCCGGGTTTGCGCTGCGGCGCACCCGGGGTAAGTATCACGGCAAGCCATGGCGCTCAGCCAGGAAAACGGAAACCCGCATGGGGAATGCACCGCCCAATCTCGCGGTTGTAGTTATAGGGCGCAATGAAGGGCAGCGCTTGCGCGCCTGCTTGGGCTCTATCGATTCAACCAAGACGCCCGTGGTCTACGTGGATTCGGGCTCGACGGATGAGAGCGTGGCCTTGGCGCGGGAATATGGCGCCGATGTGGTCGAACTGGATAACAGCCGGCCGTATACCGCCGCCCGCGGCCGCAACGCCGGTGTGGCGAGACTGCGCGAGACCGGGAGGGACGTGGATTACATTCAGTTTGTCGATGGGGATTGCGCCCTGGCGCCGGGATGGCTCGTTAAGGCCTGCATGTACCTCTCCAGCCAACAGGAAATGGCGGTGGTGACCGGGTTGCTCAAGGAAAAGAATCCGGACGCGTCCATTTACAACCGGC
>SKRY01000392.1 GCA_007118235.1 Candidatus Hydrogenedentota bacterium
GAAGTGGCTCAACGATGACTACGTGAAGTTTATCCGCTTCGGCCAGTGGCGCATCGAACAAACCGGCCACGGCGTGTTGGCCTTCATCAGCAACCATGGCTACCTGGACAATCCCACCTTCCGCGGCATGCGGCAAAGCCTCATGGATACCTTTGACGACATCTACATCCTTGACCTCCATGGGAACACCAAGAAGAAGGAAGCAGCTCCCGATGGCGGCAAGGACGAGAACGTGTTCGATATCCAGCAAGGCGTCGCCATCGGCATCTTTGTCAAGCGCGAGGCGGGGGACGCAAAACAGCCCGCGCGCGTGCGTCATGCCGATTGCTGGGGACCCCGCGAAATCAAGGAGACACGCGATGGCGAGAACCGGCTAGTGGGCGGCAAGTACCGCTTCTTGGAAGACCATTCGTGCGAGACCGTGCAGTGGCAAAAACTACATCCCACAAGCCCCGGGTATCTCTTCATTCCGCGCGATGTGCGGTTGGAAAAGGAGTACATGAAGGGCTGGTCCGTGAAGGACATCTTCCCCGTGCATTCCGTGGGGATGGTGACCGCGCGGGACAAGCTCACCATTCACTGGAGTCCGGAGGAGGTCTGGCGCACGGTCAAGGACTTCGCCCAACTCAAGGAAGAGGAAGCGCGGGACAAGTATCGCCTAGGCCCGGACGCGCGTGACTGGAAGGTCGCCTTCGCCCAACAGGATCTCCGGGATTCCGGGCCTTCGAAAGACAATATCGTTCCCGTGCTTTACCGGCCTTTTGATAAGCGCTGGACCTATTACACAGGCCATTCGCGCGGGTTCATTTGCAAACCCCGGGGAGAAGTCATGGGGCACATGTTGGAGACAGAAAACCTCGCGTTGATTTCGTGCCGAAACATTGAAATCAGCCGTGGCTGGGAGAACGTGTTATGCACCAACATCCCCATCGAGCATCACACCGTGTCTCTCAAGGAAGTGAACTATCTCTACCCCCTGAGAATCCTTGAAAACGGCTACGCTAATGTCCATTCCACCAACAACGGCTCTCAAGGCGAGCTGCCGTGCGAAAAGGCGCCCGCGCCGAATCTAAGCGAAGCCTTTCTCCATGCCCTCACGACCACCACTGGGTTAAGCTTCAAAACCAACGAAGGTAATGGGAAAACGGGCGTCAGCCCAGAAGACATCTTTCACTACATCTACGCCATCCTTCACAGCCGCGCCTATCGCGAACGGTATGAACAATACCTCCGCTCGGATTTCCCGCGCATTCCCCTAACACGGAATCTAGACCTGTTCCGGGCGCTGTGCGGGGAAGGAGCGCGCCTTACGGCCCTGCATCTCATGGAAACGGATATACCCTTCATCACACGGTTTTCCACGGCGGGAAGCAACACCGTCGAGGCCATCCGTTACGTGGATGAACACCAACGGGTATACATCAACGACACCCAGTGTTTTGAAGGTATCCCGCCAAGTGTTTGGGAGTTTTGCATTGGCGGATACCGGGTCTGCCACAAATGGCTCAAGGATCGCCGGGAACGCGCCCTCACGTACGACGATCTCCGAAGCTATCAGTACATCGTGGCCGCCCTTCACGAGACTTTGGATTGCATGACCTCCATCGATGACATCATTGAGGAACAGGGCGGCTGGCCCATCAAATAGTACGGCGCGTGGAGCCTTGCCGAGTGAAGGATTGGCATGCCCCAAGAAGGGCGCTTGGACTTCCTTGCCTGAATTCGCCACAATGGAGGCCTATCGGATGGCCTTCGCGGGATGGGGGCCACAAGAAACGGTTCCGGCGCGGCCGGGACACAGCCGTTACAGGGAGGCATCACATGCGCAGAACAAGCGAAAGCATAAGCCGCCGGCAATTCGTTAAGCGAACAGGCGCGGCCGCAATTGCCGCCAGTTATGGGGCATGGGCCGCTCCCGCGATTATTGGGGCCAACAACACCACCTATCGCACGGCCTTGATCGGCTCGGGGTGGTGGGGCATGAACATTATGCGCGCCGCCCTTGAATCAGGCCGGTGCAAGGCGACAGCGGTGTGCGATGTGGACGGAAGTCACCTCGACGGCGCCGCGGAGGAGATCGAGGAGCTGTCAGGCGATCAGCCCAAGAAATTCCGGGATTACCGCGACCTACTGAATGAGGAGCCGCCCGACATCGCCATCGTGGCGACACCGGACCACTGGCACGCCTTGCCCACCATCGCGGCCATCGAGGCGGGCGCCCACGTCTATGTCGAGAAACCCATCAGCCATACCATCCTTGAGGGACGGGCCATGGTGAACGCCGCCCGAGCGAACGATCGCGTGGTCCAGGTGGGCACGCACCGGCGTGTTTCGCCTCATAACATGTCCGCCATGGAATTCCTTCGCGAAGGCAACGCCGGAAATATCGGCATGGTGCGCGCCTTTGTCCATTACGGCGGCGGCCCTGAATCCCCCAGGCCCAACGAGGAACCGCCGGACCATCTGGATTGGGATTTCTGGTGCGGCCCGGCGCCCTTGCGGCCCTTCAATCCAGCGATTCATCCACGCGGATTTCGGCAGTTCCTGGACTACGCCAACGGCCAACTCGGCGACTGGGGCATTCACTGGATGGACCAAATCCTAATGTGGACGGAGGAGAAATACCCGAAACGCGTCTCCTCGGTTGGCGGACGTCCCATACGCGGCGAGCCGGTGTACACCATGGAAGAGCAAACAAGCGACGGCCCCGACCATCAGGTGACAACCTTCGAGTTTGAGGATTTCACCGCCACATGGGAGCACCGCATGTTCGCGGCCAACCACGCCGAGAACCATAACGTTGGGGTGTACTTCTATGGCACTGCGGGGACGCTGCATCTGGGCTGGCGGGATGGATGGACGTTCTACCCCTCGGATGGCTCGGACGCCACGCATGTAGAGCCTGAACTTCACACGAATGACAATCACAACATCCCCGAATCCTGGGCCGATTTTCTCGACGCTATCGAGAACAACCGGAGACCGGCGTCCGATATCGAAGTCAGCCATTACTCGACCAACCTTAGCCTGCTTGGCATGCTCTCGCTCAAGCTCGGACGCGAAATCCAATGGGATGGCGAGAAAGAAGAAGTGATCGGCGATCCCGAGGCCAACACCCATCTGCGGCGGCCCTACCGCGGCGAATGGGAGTACCCCGAGGTGTCGTAGACCAACGGCCAGACAAGAACGCAACGGGGCGGCCGTGAATTACGATGGCCGCCCCGTCTACTGGCGCTTGGGTTCCTCCACTTAGAGCATCATCTCCACGCCATAATACCGCCGGATGGCCTCTTCAAGCTCCGAGCCGGTAACCACCACGGGCTCCACTTGGAGGTTGGTGGTTAATTCCACGTCTTCAATCGCGATGAGGTCAAGCGGATTGATCATGGCCAGCACGAGGGTCTTGCCATCCATCCGAATGGGAATGCACGCGTGGTGAGCCGCAAGCCGGCCGGTGATAAGGCGCACCGCCTCTGGATCGATGGATTCCTCGGCAAGCCGGATGAAAGGCGTGTGCATCTGGCAAGCCACGGCGTAGGCGATGGTCTCATCGCTGGCGTATCCATTCGCGGCCAAAATGCCGCCCAATCGCCGGTAGGGCATCTGCGCTTGTTCGCTCAGCGCCGCATCCAATTGTTCCTCCGTGATGACGCCCGCCTTCACCAAGATTTCCCCAAGACGAAGGCGTTTGTCCGACTCATTCACAACCTCTGACAGGTTTCGCGCCGTCACGGCGGCGACGTCTTCCTCTTCCTCGGGCTCTTCCTTCGCCTGAAGCTCCGCATTGACGCGCCGAAGCTCTTCCATCTCGGCGCGCACCCGCGCAAGCTCTTCCCTGGTCTCTTGCCGATCCCGCAGGGCCTGGTCGCGCTCCCGCATGACCCTTTCACTGAAGTCCTTGGACGGCCATTCCGTGACACGGGCTTCCAACGCGTTCATTCGCTTGAGAACGCCTTGCACATGCTGGGCCAATTCCCCTGTTGAGCTGGCAAGCGCTTCAAGCCGCTGCTGGGTCTCGTTACCGGCATCTTCGGATTCATCGTCCTGTTGCGCGCGGCCGGCGGCAAGAGATCGCACGTGTTCGTCCAGGTCCTCAAAGGCCTCGGTCAAGGATGTAATCCGCGCGCTTACGGGCGATTCGGCGCTGCGCTCCCGCACGGCCTCCGCGAGTTCGGACTCAATCCGGGCCAATCGCTGGTCATCGCGGGAGAAATGCTGCTCGGTGGAAGTGAACCTTGCCTGAAGTTTGCCCAAAGTGTCCCGCATCTCATTCATGGCCGTCCGCGTGGCCTCGGCAACCGCATCCGCGCCCCGGTCTTGCGTCACGGTTTGGCGGAGTTCCCTCATGGTCTCATCCACGGCGGCCAAACGTGTTTCAATGTGTTGCAAGGCTGGATCAGCGGCCCGCTCTTGGCCCGCCAGCCGCAACGCCTCCACGTTCTGCTCCAGCCGGTCCATGCGGGCGGCCACATCACCCTTGAGTCCCGTAACCGCCTGCCGGAGTTCGTTCACCACCCCTCTTGTTTCCGCCGGAGCCGCGGCTTCGAGATCCCCGCGCAAACGTTCCAGGAGCGCCTGAATAGGCTGCAATTGAGTGTCCAGGTCGGTTAGATCGTGAAACCCATGGGCCTCTTCGCTCAGGTCGTCGAATTCGGGGTTCTGGCCCTGAATCCGGTCCCATGGCAACTCGCGCAATGTGCGCCGGAGGCGGTCATGTCCTTGGAGTTCCCGTCTCGTCCGGGCAAGGACGCCTTTGATGGCCTGGAGGGCGCGCAGGATTTCGGGCGTGGCGGGCTGTCCCCGATGCTGGCCCGCGCGCATCCCTCTGTAGAGACGTTGAAAAACGATCACCTGCCGTTCAAGCATCTCCCCCGCCACCCGCGTTCGATCACTGTGAAACGCCAAGGCGTCGCACAAACGGCGCAGCGCGTCCGCCAATGCCCTGTCGGGCGGCGGCGTTCCGTGAAACGCCAAGTCAGGCAACGGCTCCTGGCGCTTATGGGTTGGGGAATTCCCTCCGGCTCCCATGCGTTGAGCCTTTTGTGCGTCTCCGCCGGTTTGGGTGTTCCAGTCTTCAATAGCTGCTTCCAGCCGTTGTAAGATATCTTCGCGGGAGGTGCCCATGATTTCGGGATAATCCTAATGAAGTTTGCTGGCCGCCGTGTAACACGAATCGGCCTGTCTCGATTTCTGCTCACTCCAAGCACGGCAACACGGGCCGCGGCTGCAACCCCTGAACCCGGACGCATTCTAGACTTCGCCCACCATGGATTCAAACGAGCCGCGCCTACTCGCCATTCGCCGGGCACGCGCATGGGCCGTTTGGCTTGCGTTAGTCGATGGCGTAGGATAATGGAGTAATGCGCCATCACATAAGGAGATTGCGCCATGAAGTCATCCCGTTCTTGGGCCATGGCCCCCGTGCTCGGGGCTATCACGATCATTCTTGCGTTTTCGGGCCTCTCCGCCAGCGCCGAGGAGATTGTACTGCTCCACGACAACGATCAGCATTTCGACTTCAACTTCGTGGACGGCATCGAGGCGGAAATCATCCGGATTCGCGATGAGAATCCCAATGTGTTCCACATCAACTGCGGCGATATCTTTGTGCGCCACAGCGCACGTTGGGAAGAGCCGGACAATTTGGATTGGTACGCGAACCAGGCCCGGTTCATGATTGAAACCATGAACCGGCTGGGGTACGACGCCATAGCCGTTGGCAATCATGAATTGGATCACAGGGAAACTCACACGCGGGACGCGCTCGAGCAAGCCGAGTTCCCCCTGCTCGCCGCGAATGTGGAGGTCACCACCGATCTCCTGCCGGAATTCAAGCCGTATACCGTGTTTGAGACGGAAGGCGGCCATACCATCGCCGTGCTCGGATTGAGCACGGGCAGCTTCGACGGCGTTATCCGCCTCGACCCTATCGAAACCGCCAAGGAGTATCGATATCTCGCGGAAGAACATGACGTCTTCGTCGCGGCCACGCACATAGGGTACACCGCCGACCGGCGCTTGGCCGAGGCCGTGCCCGAGCTGGACGTCATACTGGGAGGCCACAGCCATACCTTACTGGAAGAGGCGGAGGTGGTCAACGGCGTGCTCGTGGCCCAGGCGGGAGGCGGGGGCCACTACCCCGACCCGGAGAAGCCGATGTATTTGGGCGTCGTGCGGATCACGTTGGAAGATGGCGTTGTGGTGGACAAGGCCGGTCGCGTCATCACGTTCACCGGAGAAGAGGCCGCCATTCCGGCCGGTGCTCCCTAATCAAGGCCTTGTTCCGCCGGCCCTCTCCCCCATGCTCTACACCAGATCCCGGTCCAGGGTGCGGTACTGGATGGCCTCGGCCACGTGATGTTCCGCGAGGGAATCGGTCCCCTCAAGGTCGGCGAGCGTGCGGGCCAAGCGCAACACCTTGTCATAGGCGCGCGCGCTGAATCCAAGCCGGTTGATGGCTTGCTCGAGGAGCTGCTGGGCGCCGTTGTTCAGCTTGCAGTGTTCCCGAATCGCGCGCGAGTCCAGATAGGCGTTGCATGTGTACTGGCCATCGTACCGGCTGCGCTGCCGGTCGCGCGCCTGTTGTACATGTTTGCGAACCTCGGCGCTGCTCATCCCGCTGGGCTGGTCGTTGGTCAGTTCGTCGAAGCTCAATGCGGGCACGTCCACGTGCAAATCAATGCGATCCAGCAACGGCCCCGAGAGACGCCCCATGTAGCGTTGGACCTCTCCCTGCGTACACCGGCACGGCCGCCGGGGATCCGTACGGTGCCCACAGGGGCATGGGTTCATGGCCACCACGAGGGTGAAACGGCTGGGAAAGGTGACGGAATAATTGGCGCGCCGGATATGAACCAGCCCTTCCTCCAGGGGTTGGCGGAGAACTTCAAGGGCGCCTCGGTTGAACTCAGGCAACTCATCGAGAAAGAGTACACCGTGGTGGGCAAGACTCACCTCGCCCGGCGTGGGTTGCTGGCCCGCCCCGCCGCCACAAATGGAGACCGTGGTGGCGGTGTGATGGGGCGCGCGAAAGGGACGGCTCATCTTGAGGGACGTTCCTCCCGACGCGCCGCTGGCCACACTGAAGATGCGCGTGGTCTCCAGGGCCTCGTCAAAGGTCATGTCCGGCAGAATACCCGGCAAACGCGCCGCGAGCATGGTCTTCCCCGTACCAGGCGGACCCACCATCAGGAGATTATGTCCGCCGGCCGCCGCCACGAGAAGGGCCCGCTTCACGTGTTGCTGGCCTTTCACGTCCACAAGGTCCGGTACGCCTTGTTGCGCACGGGCATAGGCCGCGCTTGGATCCGTCTTGTGGGGCGCAATCGGCGCTTCTCCCGATAGGAATTGCACGGCCTCATGGAGATTGCGCACGGGGATCGCCTCCGCGCCGGGCACCACCCCCGCCTCCTCCGCGTTTTCGGCTGGAGCAACCAACCCTTGAAGACCTTGATCCCGCGCGGCAATGGCCATGGACAAAGCTCCGGCGACTGGCCGGATGGAGCCGTCCAACGCGAGTTCGCCCACCACGGCGTAACGCGTGAACAAGTCTCCTCCCAGTTGGCCGCTGGCGGCCAGCATCCCGATGGCTATAGGCAAGTCCAGGGCGCTCCCTTCCTTACGCACATGGGCCGGGGCGAGATTCAGCACCACGTTGCCGCGGGGATACTGGAAGCCGGAATTCTTGATGGCCGAGGTCACCCGTTCCTTGCTCTCCTTCACCGCCGTATCGGGCAATCCCACCATGAAGAAACTGTTCGACCCCGCCGTGACGTCCGCCTCAACCGCCAAGGGATATCCCTCAATGCCAAGAACCGCGCAACTATGTATTCGTGCAAGCATGCCTGTTCACTGATTGGTTTGGGTGGTGTCTAAACGAAAAATCAAAAGCGCTATGGTAGAGGCGCACGGGCGTTTGTGCAAACTTTTCCCCTGAGTCCCCGCATCATCGCCCCATTTTCCAGCCTCTTCGACTTGAACCCTCGGTAATCACAAGGCCATGATAGGCGGCTGAAGGGCCATTGTGATGTGAACGCAGAATAGATAAGGAGTTAGCGCAATGAGCACTCGCGCCGGGCGGTATGCGCCCATTTTTGCGGCGGTTCTACTTGGATGGTTGACCATGACGGCGGATGGGGCGCCTATCTTTCGTCCGGACGCCTTTGGCGAGGCAGCGGACTGGGGAGCCCATGCCGAGAGTCTGCTAGAGGAGCCCGCGCTTCAACGTTACTACGTCTTTGAAACCGCCGCGGAGGATACGGTGTCCGATCGCGCCGGCGCGGGAGAACCGCTGACGTATGCCGAAGCGGGCGACAGCGCGCCCCAACGTGTCGAGGGGCGTTGGCCGGAGCGAGAAGCGTTCCGTGTTGATGGCGGACGCTTTAGCGGCGAGCTGATACCCGTCGAGGATCGCGCCTTCACGGCGTCCCTGTGGTTTCGCACGCAAGGCATGGGCCAGCATCGAGGAAATCAAGGGGCCACGAACGGGACCATTCTTGCGAATGGCGTTGGCTACACCAACGGCTGGAGAGTCATCATTACCTATCCCCACCAGACGGTCCGGTTGGAAATCGGCGCGGAAGACGGTCCTTTCGGTCTGAATGGCGGTCCCATCAGCGACGGGCTCTGGAATCATCTTGCAGTGACTTGGGATAGCGAGACCGTAACCATGTATATCAACGGATTGAAGACCGCCGAAGGCTCGTACGACGGTCCATACACTGAACCAGATGGACAAGATTTCCGTGTCGGCTATGCGGGTTATGGCGTCGGCTCGGTGGTTTTGGACGTGGCCGAACTGGCGGTGTTTGACGAAGCGCTTAGCCCGGAAACCCTCTTTCATCACGCCCATTTCCATGCTCCCCGCGAGCCGGAAATCGCCACTCGCATGCAAGAAGCGCACGCGCAAGACGGAGCGGATGCCGTGGCGGCATACGAGGCCATGCTAGCTGATGAGGAACTGGACGAGCATTACCGGGAAATGGCCCTGCTGCAGGTGGCTCCTCTCGCCGATTGGGCCTCGCCGGAAATCGCCGCCGACGCCTTGCGGGCGCGCGCCGCGATTGAGCGAGCGGGTGAACTCGCCGAGTTGGACACGTTGTTCAGCTTGGGCCAACGCCTGCAGGCGGCCGGCGAGACCGGCGAAGCGAGAGCGGTGTATGAAGAGATCCTTGAGCATCCCGAAGCGGAGGCGGCCGAACGCCATGACGCTCGTTTGCGTATGGGGCATACCTATTGGCAAGAGGAAGACTACGAGCAAGCCCGCGATACCTACCGCCAACTCGCCGGCGCGGCGGATGTTCCTTTTCAGTATCGCGCGAACGCGTTGAGCCGGATCGCCCGCACCCATGTGCTCGAGGGCGAATACGAAACAGCCATCGAAACCTATGACGCCTTGGCCGAAGAGGCCGCGGCCGCGGACATGCCCGGCGGGGCGCACCGCCATTTCGAGGCCTTGGCCAAGGAGCAGCGCGAATCGGCCGCGCGCCTGGCTGAAGGCCGGGCCCCATGGAACCCGGAGCGAACGCGGACTCCATTGCCAAACCGCCCCGAACCCGGTCTCACGCTTTACGTGGCCCCTGATGGCGACGACGGCGCGGAGGGCGCGGAAGACGCGCCGCTCGCCACCTTCACCGGCGCCCGCGACGCCATCCGGGACTACCGTGCGGCGGAAGGATGGCCGGAAGGCGGAGTGACGGTCTACTTCCGTGAAGGAGTCTATCCGTTTGACGAAGGCGTTGAACTCACCGAACAAGACAGCGGCGAAGCGGACGCGCCCATCGTGTATGCGGCCTATCCCGACGAGGAGCCTCGCTTTACGGGCGGCGTGACGGTGGATGGGTTTGAACCCGTCACGGACGAAGCCATTCTTTCGCGCTTGCCGGAGGAAGCGCGGGCGCACGTTGTGCAAGCGAATCTCCCCGCCCAGGGCATCACGGA
>SKRY01000271.1 GCA_007118235.1 Candidatus Hydrogenedentota bacterium
ACGCGGCCGAGGGGCTAGAAATTGATGTGACGGATTGGACAAAAGGCGCGGGGCTTGGCTTATCCTTCGCCAAGGCGCGGTTCGAGACCACGGGCCGCCCGGTGGGACTCATCCCTTGCGCCCATGGGGGAACCTCCATGGACCAGTGGGATCCCGCGCGGCGCGACGAGTACGGAGAGTCGCTCTACGGCGCCATGTACCGGCGGTTTCAGGCCGCTGGAGGCGCCGTCACGGGCGTCCTGTGGTACCAAGGAGAGTCGGATCGGGGTGCGGCGGATGCCTATGAGGATAAGTTCCGTGATTTCATCGAGGCGCTCCGGGCCGATTTCGGCGACCCCGCTTTACCGTTCTATTATGTGCAAATTGGCGGCTATGCGACCACGGGCGACAGCTTGGGCTGGAACACGGTCCAAAATGCGCAAACGAACATCGAGAAGACTATGGCTGGGGTAGCCATGGCGCCCAGCATTGATCTCGCCCTGGATGATCCCATTCACATCGGCACGGAAGGGCTCAAGACCTTGGGCGTGCGCTTGGCCGGGATCGCGGCGCGCATGGACGCGGGACAGCAGCCGCCGGAAGCGTCGGGACCCCGCCTTGCCAGCGTGGAGCGCCGGGACAGCCGTTTCGGCTCCTATCTGGAAGTTCGCCTTGAGGGCGTCGTGGACGGGCTCCAGGCCCCAGGCGGCGTACGCGGGTTTAGTCTGACTGACGGCGATGACGAACCGCTTCAGCCGATTTACAAACAAGTTATTGTGGAAACCGATGAGGGCGAGGCGATTCAACTGTGGTCGAATCAATTGCCGGAAGACCTTCACTTGTGGTACGGGCGCGGCCTGTTTCCGAATTGCACGGTCACCGATGGCGCCGGGCGCGCGCTTCCCGTTTTCGGACCCGTGCCCGTGCCTTGAAGGCATTACCGCCGGCGATGTGGAGTGCGGAAACTTCGGGCGGCCTTCGCGCGGGGTTTCGAACGGAATGGTTCGCGCATTGGCCTCGCGAGCGAGAGGGCTCATATCGGCGGCTGTGAAAGGGGGGGATCATTTGTTGACACCTTTGCGGAGCGGCCGTATAATGGGCGACTATCCGCTTGGAAGGAAAGTGAGGTCTTACTGGCGGCAGGCGATTGCGCCGGGCAGCCCGGCGAGGAGTAGGGCGCGTGTTCCGGCGTGGCTGCGCTCGCCTGAATCGTGGTGAGGGGCGGGCGGGGTGTATCGTTTGCGTCGCTCGCGTGTAAGTATGTACAATCACTGTCGTGAAAAGCCCAATAGCATTGGGGAAGTCCAAACAAGAGAGGAGAAACGTAATATGGGGAGCAGAAAGAAGCTATTTCTGTCCGCGCTCGTTAGCATGGTAGTGCTTTCGTCGTTCGCCATTGGCTTTTTGCCGGCGCACGTCAAAGACCAGGATCATGCTGCGCGAGCGGCCTCCGGATCGGAAGGCGTCGCGATCAGCGTCGACGGTCAGACTCCGGTGGGCCAAGAGTTCAGTATCCCCGTGGGAGGCGAGCAAGGGTTTAGCGCGTTGAACCTGAGCGATGGCAGCCTGCTACCCGTGGGAGAAGTGGAATGGTCGCTTGCCACTGAGGGCCAAGCAGTGCTTTCGGCCAACCCCGGTGACTTGGCGGCGCTGGTTAGCGCGCTCGAGCCTGGCGTGGCGGGTTTGTACCTCGCCGGTCCTGGTGGCTCGGACGTGGTCGACCTGACGCTGTACGAGTTGAAGCAGGCGCAGGGAACCTACATGCAGAGCGTGTGGTTCACGCAGCCCGGGGACATGCGGCAAGTGCATTACCCCGCCGGTGTGGAGACCCAGCCTTTGTCCATGGTGGTGCGGACCGACGCCCCGGATGACACCGGGTCCGTTGAGTTCTTGTTCCAGGACCAGAGCGTCCTGACTGAACTGCGCCCTTGGGTGGGGTTGATCCCTGACATCACCGCTCAAAACCAGTGGCAGTTGCAGGCGATAGCCACCAGCATCGCCCACTATGAGACGGCTACCGCGTATGCGGAAGTCGCCGCCACGGGCTCCAATGCGGACACCACCGGCAGCGGCCTTCCGGATAATCCCTTTGTGTTGGGCATGGGTTGGAACGATTTCTGGGTTTCCAACGTGGACACCGGTTACGGTGAGCGCCGCGTGCTTGTCACGCCGCTCGACGAAGCCGATCTCGACGATGTAGAACCCGAGAAGCGCCAGCTAGTCGAGATTCCGCCCGAGGGCGTGAAAGTGGCCCTGCAAGATCCGGAAGATCCCGCGCGGATCGTCACGGTTGCCGTTCCCGAAGGCCTGCTTGAGGAAGGCGAACTGGGGCTGCTGGTTTTCCACACCGCGGATAGCGCCGAGGCGCTCGTCGGTGAGGAACAAGCCGCTCTGTTGCCCGATGCGGGCAAGATGCCGGTCGATTATGGTCAGTACGTGGAATTGAGCATTCTCGTGTCGGATGATGACGGCGCGTCCTTTGCGCCTATCGCCCAGGAGAGGCTTGACGGCAATGAACTAACCCTCATCATGGAAGGCTTGGCGTTGGCTGGCGATGAGAACGCCCGCTTCCTGTCCTATCCCAGTAATGTGATGGACGTCGGCGAAACCGAGGCGGACGCGGCGATTGTCGTCGAAGCCGGCGCCAGTTGGACCCAAGCTGGCGTTACCAGCGCCGTGGATGCCGGCGTGATGTCGGCCCAGATCTACAATCTGTCGCTCCTCGCGCCCTTCCTGACGCCCGAGGATGTCCAAATCACTCAAATCGCCAATGTGGAGACTGGGCTGCCGCAGGATTACAGCATCGGCGGAGCCCTGATCGAGATCACGGTGGCGAATCTGCCCGGCGAAACCCCGGATGTGTTCTTCGGAGACGTTCCGGCTCAATTGGTGTCGGTGGAAGACGATCCGGAAACCGGCGCGTCCGTCGTGACGGTCATTGCGCCTGAAGCGGCCCCGTTGGATGAACCCGCGGCAAGCGCTGACGTGGACGTCACCATCGAAGTCGAGGACCAGGTCGATGTGAGCCAGGATGGCTTCACCTACGTTGGTCCCGACATCAACGCGGTCAACCCCAGTGCGGGCACGCAGCTCGGCGGGACCCATGTGGCGCTGGAAGGCGCTGGCTTCGGCTCGCTGGGTACAGTCCACTTTGACGGCGCCCCGCTGCAAAACGCGGCCACGGAAACCTCCGAGCGTGTTATCGGCGTCACGTCCCCGGCCGAGGTCGGTACCGTTGACGTTACCGTGACCCTGAACAACAACTACCAGGGCGTGCTCGAGAGCGGTTACACGTACACGCCCATGGATCCCGTCCTGACGAGCGTCAATCCGTCGCGTGTGTTCAGTGACGGCGGCTACACCTTGTACGTTGGCGGCATGGGCTTCGACGCCGAGGGTATCGACGCCGAATTCCAGGCTTACTTCACCGTCGAGGAAGGTGTCCGCGATCCCGAGAATGACATCCCCGCCGAGAGCGTGAATGTCGTTCGCCAGGATCTCATGGAAGTCGTGACGCCCGAATGGGCCATGGACGGCGCGGACGACGTCCTGTCCAATCTCTATGTGGCCGTTACCTTCGACGACGCCGCGTTTGACGCGCCGGTGCAACAAGTGTCGAACACGCTTGACATCACGTTTGTCGATCCCGACAGCGTCGACATGGAGATCACCGAGATCGTCCCCAACGAAGGTCCGATCGGCGGCGGAGACAACGTCGAAATCCGCGGACACAACTTCCCGCTTGGTATGGATGACCTGACCGCTGGCAATGTCCTGCGCGTCTCGAGCAGCCATGCCCAGAGTGGCCAGACCGTCGAAATCCCGGTGGAACTGTACCGGGGCGAGGACGTAATTCGCGAGGATCCCGAGGAAGACGCGAGGCATGCGCCCTCGACGATCAATTTCGAGCTGGCGTATGATCCGTCCGTTCTCTCGTATGTGCAGGGCTCGGTTAGCCGGAGCCAGGAACTGCGGCTGTGGTATGGCCACGATGTGGAGGTCAACGAGGTTGAGCCAGGCGTGTTGAGTGTCGTCGTGGCGCTGGTTGGCGATCGCCCCATCACCACGTTCGACCAGTTCGGCATTCTGGATCCCGTCGAAGACGAACGGGCTGAGCCGACCATGGAACAACTCAATCCCTTCCCGCTGCTGACCGCCGAGTTTGAGGTTGTCGGCTCTGAAGGGCAGTCGACCTTGGTTGAGCAGAGGACGTTCGCGATGGCCGGCGTCCACGAGGACCCGCCGAACCAGCGGTTCCAGAATGGCTTCTTCAACGTTGGCGCGACCCAAGAGACCCCGCCAACCGCCGTGGTGTACTTCGGCGGAAACCAGGCCGAGGTCGTCGGCGTGAAGAGCCTGAAGCAAGACTACGAAACCATCACGGTGAGTTCGCCTCATGGCGACCGCATTGGCCGCGTTGATGTGCGCGTCGAGGATCCAGGCGATCCCACCGAATTCGCCATCTCCCGCGCCGCTCGCGACCAGGGCTACAGGTACCTTGAAGGCTTGGCCATCATGGACGTGCGGCCTGGCGCAGGCTGGCTGTTCGGCGGCCAAGTCGCGACTATCGTCGGCCTCGAAAGCGATGACTTCGGGTTCACCGAGAACACGGAAGTGTACTTCAAGGCTCCGTGGGCCGACGACGAGGATGCCATTCTGGCCGAGCGCGCGCCGGAGGGCGAATACCCCTGGTCGGCTAGCGAACTGCCGGTCATCGTGCCGCCTCTCGAAGGCGTAGCCGATGGCGGTCCGGCCGAAATCAACGCGACGGTCCGCTTGGTGGACGGCGCCAACACGGCCACGCGGCAAGAAGCGTACAAGTACGTGCGCTGGACAGGCGAAACCGTCTCGGCTTCGATGCAGGACGGTATGGTGAACATGCCAGCGCTCGAGGGCGCGACCGCGAATACGGGTGAAGTCTTCACGACGGCCCTGTACTTCGACGCCATGGAAGGCGCCGAGGATCGCGAGATCATCCTCTCGAACACGCCGGAGATCATCCGGGGCGCTGTGAGCATCCCGGCCGACGAGGAAGCCTTCGCGGACTTCGAGGGTCAGAACGTCTACGCCATCGCGCGGGTGACGCGTGAGCCCGGCCTGTTCGCGACGCAGGATCTGACGGGCGACGCCATCGACAACATTTGGAACTTCGATGTCCATCTGTACGACAGCGTCTATCCGTTTGAGGATCGCCAGGTAAGCTTCAACACCGGTGAAACACCGGCCAGCGTGACCTATCCGTTGGTGGATGCCGTTGTGGCGCTTGAGGACATCGAGGACGGCTTCGTATCCACGTTCTCGCTGCCCACGGAGTTCGATTACTCGTTCGGCGGTGAAGCGTTCGAGGCCGAAATCGGACCAGGCGTGTACGAAACGAATCTGACCACGCCGAACTTCGTGCTCGAAAACGATGAAGTCGTTGAGATCACGTCCCGCGTGTTCAACCTCGATTCCGCGTTCGCGTTGCGGACGAATGCGCCTACTCCCGAAGACATCCGCGAAGCGTTTGCGGATGACAGTGGCGCGGCGGGTGATACCGTCGACATCACGGGCCGGGGTATCGCGTGGCCGGCGGAAGTCCTGTTCGGCACGGGCGATGACCTGAACGATCCGGATGCATTCACTTCGGCCGAAATCCTGAACCTCGGTGAAGACGAGCGGCTGCTCCAAGTGGTCGCGCCCGAGCAGCCGGCGGATGCCGACGACGCGGTCGACATCGTGCTGCTGTTCCCGAGGGTGACGGATGACGGTGAGAAGCTGGAAGGCTTCCATGTGATCCGGATCACGGACGGCTTCACCTATGACGATGAGCGTCCGAACCTGCTGGCCGTACTGCTTGGCCTGCTGGCCGCTTTGGCCGCCCTGTCGGCGCTTGGCGATGATGGCGTGGACGACAGCGCCTGCTTCATCGCGACGGCCGCCTATGGCACGCCGATGGCTGAGGACATCAACGTCCTGCGGTCGGTGCGTGACAGCGTGCTGCTCGAGACGTCCGCGGGCACGGCCATGGTGGACACCTACTACCGGGTGAGCCCGCCAATAGCTGACGCAGTGGCGGCGAGTCCGGTGCTGGCATCCATCGTGCGTGCGCTTCTTGCGCCGGTGGTGCTGATGTCCAAGCTCGTACTGGCCATGCCGCAGTTCAGCGCCACGCTGATGCTGCTGATGGCGAGCCTAGCGGTTGGCTTGCGGTTCCGGAGCCAAGCGAAGGCCGCGCGGAAGACCGTGCGCTAACGCGCGCGACACCGCGTAGTCTAACGTAACCATCCCGCTCCGGCGGAGGTTCCCCCAAGAGGGCCTTCGCCGGAGCGTTGCTTTTGGGGCTGGATAGCGCGGAGAAAAAGCGGTTGCTGTCCGCTACCTGTTCCGTTCCAAGACCGTGGGTGGCGCGTCCCTACTCCATTGGACCGGCTTTGCTGGAAGTGCGCCATAAACGGTGTACCCTTATCCTATGCGCAGTAAGCATGGCGAAGCCCCGAAGCCGCGCGCCCATAGTGCGCTGGGGTTGCAGCGCGCGCCTCGCGCGACGGCCTAGAACGGAAAGGGATCGAGAGGCCTCTGCTGTAGGGCCGACGTGTGTTGTGGATCCTCGCTTGACTGTGCGAGAACACCTGCGCGGTATAAGCGTGGTTGAATGAACGGCCGTAAGATAGCCTGGAGATTGGGTGTAGCGAGCGTGTAGTGTGAGGGGGGGCGCGGTATGGAGAAACATGCAGGCCCCTGTGCGGTGCACTGCGATTGTGAGTGCGTGGAAGGTTCATCCCGCGGGGAGGACGGCGCAGGGGACTTAAGCTCTGGGTTTAGTCCATACGCCACGCGATCTTCGCATCGCTACGCGTCGATTCGTAGTCATTGGGGACGCTGGGCCGTGTTCAACCGCGAATGAGCGCCAATGAACGCGAAAGGCGCATGTGGCGCCCCAGAATGCCATCGCTGTGCAAGAGGTGTTGTGGGAATGCCCCCTTGCGGGACGGGGAGCCACCCGGCGCTTCGCTCCAATGATTTGACCGCGATTACTCTGCTTGGGATCCTTCCTCATCCAAGAGTGCCCCCAGCCAGGCGAAAGGCGCGGCGCCCGCGCGGAAGAGCGTCTGAGCACGGGGGAAGACGCGGAGAACGATGGTGGCCGAGGGCGCCCATTCGTAGTAGCGGTCAACCGCTTTCTGGCCCATGGAGGACTGTATGAGCGCCTGGTCGCGCAGCCGCCGCAGATTCTCGAGGGCCTCGGGGTTGTCCTTGAGGCTCAGTTCCGCGGGACAGCCCGGGCCGCCGCCGTTGTTGGGATCTAACGGGGGCGTACCCGTTACGTAGTCCTTCACGTTGGGATAAAACTCCCGGAACGAGGCGTAACGGTCCCAGTTGTCGCTCCCCCGGCAGGAATGCCGAGCGCCGTTGCTTAGCACGCCTAGCAGACGAAAGGCGCCGTCATCGGCCAACAAGGGCCCCCCGGACGACCCGCCCTCGGTGATGCCCTCCTCCCAAAGCACCCGGATTTGGTTCTTGAAGCCCAGGTTGGCCGCATCCTGATTGGGATTCGTCACATGGCCGTAGGAGATGCGCATGTGGCTCCGGTCGGGATGATGCAGGGTAATGACCGGTTCAGCCATCTCGGCGCTGCGCGTGTCCCAGCCGAGGTAGGTCCGGCCATACGGCCCGCTAGGCACATCGCTGAGCAAAACAAGGCTTATGTCGAGGTCCCCATCGGTGGCCAGAAGCTGCCTACCGTCGCTTCGGGGCAGGGAAGAGAAGGACGGGGCGTCGTTCTCGCCGCAGCTTTCCGCGCGGTAGTCCCACACGATCTCGGCGTTTCGGGCTTCGCTTGCGTTGCCAATAGCGTGAGCCGCGGTGATGAACAGGGGCGCCGGATCGGCTTGATCGGGATTGTTAATCAGCGCGCCGGAAGCCGCGATCGGCCCCGTCGCCGACGTGGTGAGCACCACGCCTACCCCGGCCGCCGCGTCGAGGACGCCGGCCCGCGTTTCACAGGCTACGTTAATGTGGCATGCCTGCACCTTGAGCGCGGGGGGCGGTTGATGAAAATGGGCGAGCGTATGGAGGTAAACCAGCGGCAATTCCGGCGATTCGGATCGCACCAGAAGCACGGCCATATCGCCGGACATGCTGGCGAGCCATTTCGCCTCCGCTCCTTCTTCCTCCGGACCGTAGGGGCCGAACGCGCGCGGTTCCTCCGGATCAATCACCCAGAGTTCATCGCCAGGCGCGAGCGCCGACATATCGGCCTCCAGGCGCAATCCCTTGGCGTCCAGGGAGCGGATGGCGCCGAGAAAAACGTGATAACCATCATGGGGTAGCCAGTCGAGAAAAGTGTCCGCCGGACCGAGGTCGATGGGGAGATTATCCCCAATTCGCAGGGGTTCCGCGCCCCCTTTCTCCTCCTCAAGCGGCGGATGATATCCCTTGAAATAATCGTATTCGGTCACCGTGGTGAGGTGGGCCAGATAGTATTCCACGTCCGCTTGTGGCAGGGGATGGCGCTCCGCCGACAAGAGACTCTTCGCCGCCAAAGGCGGCTGGAAGGCGGCGTCCGCATAGGGTGCTTCCTCCGCCCACGCGCCGAAAAAGGACGCCAAAACCAGAACCATTCCGAGGAGAAAGGCACGACGCATCGACAACACTCCTTGTGTTATGAGCTGGAGGAGGCTTCAGGACATTTCAAACCGGTCGGAAGGCAATCCCGGCCTGGCGCGGAAGCCGCCGCTGGCCTCCCAAGGCGGGCGCCCCAGTATCTAGTGTAGATTATACCTGATGGCGCCCAGCCCTTTGGAAAGGCCCTTTTTCTCGGCCACACGCGGAACCCCGTTGCTCGATCCACGGACCGGCCGCGGCGTCTACAACGGCCAGGGATGAAGTTGCTCGCGAAAGCCTTGGAACATGCCCACGATGGTTTGATCGGTGATGATGGGATTGATAAGGAGCAGGACGATGTTGAAGGTGATGAATGTGAGAGCGATCCAGTCGCCCCGCGTCCATTCGGTTTTCCAGGGGGGAACTTGCGGGACGGGCCCCATCCCCCCGGTTACGCCCTGGCGTTCGAGTTTGGCCGCGGCGTCCTCATTGGCCCTTACCGCCGCTTTCTGCTCGGTGAGCTTCCCCTGCGCGGCGGCTCGGGCCATGTCGGCCTTGCGGATGATGATGATGCGGGCGGCGAACCAGAGCCGGAACAAGACGACCCGCGCGGCGGCGAACCCGCGCGTGAGCGGGCCCAGCCGGCTGGCGAGCACGCCCGCGCGCCCCGCGCTTTGAGCGCCAGCCACTCCGAAACTAACGCCGGCATAAGCGGCCAGGACAAAGGCGAGCATGGCCAAGGCCAAGTCAAGCTTGGTGTCCCACAAGGTCCAGATGACGGCGTGTCCGCCCCCGGCGTAGCCATGGTAGCGCTTCTTGAGCCACTCCAGGTATACGTGGATTGCTACGAGCACCAAGAGCCAGAACAGGCTGACAAATAGGGACAGGCCCACCGCGAGGACGACGTAGGCCACCGCGAAGGACAGGCGTTCGTCATGCGACAGGATCCATTGGCGGACAGGGCCCAATGCGGGGGCCGCCTCGGTGGCGCCATTTGCGGTTGGGGTGTTTTCATCCATGGGTTACCGGAACTCCCTTGCGTTGGCGTTTGGTTTAGGTCAAAAACGGCCGCGACTAAAACGAAAATGCGGTATTCGCCGCGGAATGGACCACGGCGCTCCTATCGTAACACCGCGCGGCCCCCAAGTATATCCCAAACCCGCGCGCATTCCACACTGCGGCGCCCTCCCCGGCGCGGTATGACTCATGCTCAGTCCTCGTCTTCCTCCTCGATGATGTCGCTGACGTTGTTCGATATCACCACGTTGCCCGCCGCGCGATTTTCGATGCGCTCCTCGCCGTGGATGAAGTTTTCGCTGATGATGGCGCGGGTCACGGGTTCTTCAAGGACGATCTGCGGCTTGTC
>SKRY01000015.1 GCA_007118235.1 Candidatus Hydrogenedentota bacterium
CCCTGTTGATCCAGCACCTTGAAGCTGTAGTAGCGAAAGTTACTGACCATCAACAGGGCCACGGTTACCGTCAGCAACCCCGCCAGCAGGGCGACGTCGCGCCCGGCGATGGCATTGTCCACCCCGGCGAAATGGATCCCCTGAACCCCGACACCGACGGCGACGGCATCCCCGACGCCTACGAAGATCGCTCCCGCACGGGCCGCGTCGAACCCGGCGAGACCAGTCCGCTCAATCCCGACACCGACGGCGACGGCATTTGGGATGGGGCCGACCCCAATCCCTTACCGCCCGCCGATACGCCTCATGTGGAGCAGGTCGAGCCGTGGAGCGCGCCCGTCGAGGGTGGCCGGGACGTGTTGGTGAGCGGACGCAACTTCACCGCCGACAGCGTCGTGTGGTTCGAGAACACCCCCGCTCCGTCCATCCGTTCGCTCGGCGCATCAACCCTTATCGCCGAGGTCCCGCCGCGCGAACGCGACGAGGCGGGTCCCGTGGACGTGCGCGTCGAAAGCCCCGCGCTGGACCTTGAAGGCGTGCTGCCGGATGGGTTCATCTATTCCCCCCGGACCGCCGTGGGTCTGACGCTGCAAGCCCACCGCAGCGCGGCGGACATCTATGAGCAAGGCGAGGGCTCGCTGCGCATCACCATCGACACGCCCCCCCAAGCCAGCGTGGGCCAGATGAATCTGCTTCTAGAGAGCGAACCGCCGGGGGCGGTGCGCTGGGGCGAACCATCCGCCGGAGCGGGCGCGGAATATGGCCGCCGTCATGTCCAACACCGGCCGACGCCCGAGGGAGGGCTGTGGATTGACATCTCCGAGGCCGTCCGCGAACCTACCGGCGGGGTGTTGGCCACCGTGCCGTTTCAGCTCACCAGCGCGGCGGAGGACGCGGAGTCCATCACATTGGACTTCTCCCGCGCCATTGTCCTCGCGCCCAACGGGGCCGCCCTTGACGCCTTGACCGAGGGACTCACCCTCGACTTCTCCTCCCCGCCCGGCGAAACGGACTCCGCGCCTGGTTAGACCCGCGATACACAACCGCGCCCGCGATTGCGGCAACACTTGCCCCTATCCAGAGCCCGAGTTGGGGAGGAGTCGTGCACGCCCCATCACGGCGGGGTCTCCGAGGCGCCAAGAAGGTATTCCACCAACAGATAGACCGTTGTGCAGGGATTAGCGCTCCGAACATCCGGAACGGCGGCGTGATGCTGGCAATGGATTTCGCGGGCCGCCGAAGCAGCGGTTCTGGCTCTCTCAACTAACTTACCAAACCGGCTTTCGCCGGCATTCAATTCTCTCTTGCCAACGCCAAGGATCCGCCGTAGCGCTTTGTCCGCCGCTTGTGGGTCCGCAAGCGATGACTTGAGGCTATTGGCGTTTTTCACGTGGCACAGGAGCCAGAACTCGAACGAAGGGTTGGATAGGAGAATGTGGATACCCGTTTGTTCCGCCAGCTCCAATGCTTCGTTGAGCAAGGGGGCTTTTTCGGTATCATGGGGCTCTACGTCCAGCAAACAGTAACAGCGGTCTCCCTGTCTTGCGTCAAAGTCCTTATCATCCTCTCGGATTCGGATGGCCTCTCGCACAATCGTGACCGGACTGCCGGTTTGCCGGGGCTGTCTTGGGACGATGGCTGGCCCATTGGCTCGCTTGCAGTGGGGCGCAAAGGTTGCGAAGTAATTGTATTCCGTCCGTTTGCCCTCTCCCACAACAAGAATCCGAGGACTGTAACGGCGCAAAGGGCGCGTTCGTCTTCCACGCAAGGCTTTCTTGCTCATTCGCCCACTGCCGTTCCGCTGGCCCTAGGGGAAGGTTTGGGAACCGTGGGTTCATTGACTTGTGGTATGTCGGCGAGCTTGGGGCCTAACGTGGGGATGCCGCCAAACCGGCCAGCGAGATAGTTCTTCGCCCAAGGAGCATTGTTCCGGGGCATCTCCTCGAAATCCCATAGGGAGACCAGTTCACTCTGGCCATCGGGGTATTTCTGTGTAAGAAAGACCTGATCTCGCCGGAGCAAACCGGCATCCATGAGCGTCACGTCGTGGGTTGAGAAGAGCAATTGCGCCCCAGCCCGGTTGAACTCGGGGCTGTGCAGCATTTGAATGACGCGCCAAGCCAATTGAGGATGGAGGCTCGCGTCCAACTCATCCACGACCATCAGTCCCGGAGTTTTGCAAAAGCTTAGTATGCGCCCCGCGAGCACCAGATAGCGCAACGTGCCCGCGGATTCCTCGTCGTATAGGTTGAACAGAACTGGCTGACCATCGGCCATCGCATGCTCGGCTTGCAGCGTAACCAAGGGCGATTCAGTCACGTTCCGCTTGTGCGTGAGGTCATTCAAGACATGCCGGAACTGACCCACAATCTGTTCCACATCTAGCGAGGAGTCCAGTTCGATATCCACCCGCAACTTGGCGGCTTCCTCCGCTCCAGCATCTTTCGGCCGTAGGCCAAGAATGCCGGTGTCAGCGTCTCGAATGAGCTGGTTAATGCCTTGCCGCAGACTGGTATCCTGAACGATCTCCTCGGCAAGCCGGCTGATTTGGCGAA
>SKRY01000356.1 GCA_007118235.1 Candidatus Hydrogenedentota bacterium
CGTCGCGGTTGTCCAATCGAACGTCTCCTCCTTCACCTTGCGGTAGTTCTCGTCCAGCTTGGGGTGCAGCAGGATGGTCGCCGCTAGGCGGCGGGCCGTGTCCGTTACTTCGCGGGCTTCTTCTGGTTTGAGGGCGCGGCCAAGGACGTTGTGTTCGCGATAGCTTAGCCATTTCTTGATGACCTGATATCCGCCGATGTAATACTTCCACACATTCATCGGGATGTTGCGCCAATAGGCCGTGTCATTGAGATACACGTCGCAGGTGGTTTCGCCCAGCAACCGGCGGACCTCCGCCGCCTCCATTCCCCGGTTCGCCGCCTCCGCCTCTATGGCCTTCTCTTCTTCCGGGCTGTATGCGCGTTCCTGCCAGCGGCCCTTGCCCGGCATGACCGCGTTCGCCTTACCGTAGTGGCCCCAGCCCGCCGTCACCGCCAAATCGTCCCCGCTGGCGTTCAACTGTCCGCCGCCAACCTTGGTTATCACGCCGATGGTCTTGAACACCGGCGCGATATTCCCGCTCGTCACGCCGGGGACGTCCGCCTCGGTGTCCAGCAAGGCCGCGACCTGCTCGCCCAGCGCCGCCGACGCTTCCAATGTTTCGCGATCCGCCGGGAGCGGGATGCGCGGCCAATCGCGCCGGATGCCATCGGCGTTCTCGTTCAGGTAAGCGGGACTGTAGCCGATGGCGAGGGCGTGCATCCAGATGAGCCCCGCTGCCTTCGCGCCGGCGTCGGGATCCTTGATACCGAGCATGGCCAGATATTGTCGGGCGGGCTTGGAAAGATTGGCGCGTGGTGTTCCGCCATCAAAGAGTTCGCTGCCGTCGCCGTTGCCATCCGTCCGGTTGATCCGCAACGGAAAGCAATACGCGTGACCCCGCTGATAATCATTATCGCTAAGGCAACACGTGAAACTAAACGGCGCGCCCTCTGGCTCCGCTACGCCAGCTGGACGCGTCAGCAGGAACGCGTTTCCCTGAAAGCACTGCCGCCACAGCGCTGGGCGCGGCTCATTCCACACGGGGCGCACTGGCGTATAGTAGCACCATCGCGTATCAAACGGACGGAGGGCATAGCGGCGTAGCCGCTCGGCATCGAACGATTCTACCGCGATCGCCTTCTGCCGAGTAGCCTTAGCTGGAAATCTCGCCGCATCCCTGGTAAGGGCGCTATACCGAGCCGTGTACTCATCCCACGATAGCTCAGCGTCGAAATAGTCTCGCATCCGTGTTTCAAGGGTGTGGCGGTCACTGTCGATCAACGAGGATCCACGCTTTTCCATCAGGCCATTCAACGGTGTCAGCCAACACAGGTCCGCCATTTTCGGCCACGCCGTGTATTCCGCCGCAATGTTTTCGGGCCGGAAGGAATACCGGTTCTCTGGGCGCGGAACGGGGAGCGCATATGCCGCGTTGAAGTCCTTGGCGTCAAGACTGTGCAGTAGTTCGGCGCGTTTGTTCTGGCCCCAGAAATGCCGGAAACGCACCTCCGGCTGTTTCTGGCGTTTGGGTTTGCGGACGATGACCGAAACGGCGGTGCCCACCCGGATGCCTTCCCGGTTGTAATCGGTGGAGAAGACGGATGGATCGGGCTTGCCATCCGGGGTCACTTTGCCGGTTTCCCGGCTGTCGCCGTTCATGCAATCAAACCACAGCTTGTCGAACTCGCTGAGGAATCGTTGGCGCATCACCACGAACGAGGGATCGCCCAGATAGGAGAAGTTGGAGATGAACGACACGACGCCCTTGCCGCTCATTTCAGCGATACGGCGCTCGGCTAAGCGAAAGAAGCGGACGTACAAGTCGTCCAGATTGAATTTCCGGATGCCCCATCCTCCTTCCCGGGAGGGCTTATTGAGATTGGTCTTGTACGGCTCCACCAACCCCTGCTCTTCCTCGGGGCTCACCCCCGCGTAGCTGTTGTAAGGCGGATTGCCCAGCACGACCAGGATCTTCTTTTCGCGCTTCACGTGCTCGGCGGCGTCGCGTTCCTCGGCTAGCTCGGGAAAGGGCAGCGAAAGCGTGGCCTTGACGCCCGTGGGCGGCTCCCAGCCCGTCAAGGCATTCGTAAGATAGACGCCCGCGCGCTCGGCTTTTTCGTGGGCCAGCGGCGCGCCTTGGTTCTGGAGCAGGGACGAGAGTTGCAGGTGGGAAATCACGAACGGCGCGGGCATGATCTCAAAGCCGAAGACGCGGTTCATCGCGGCTTGTTTCAAGTCGGACGCCACCAGCGCGTCGCCGCCCTTGTCGCGTAACGTGTCCGCGATACGATGCAACACCTCCACGAGGTATGCGCCCGTGCCGCAACAGGGATCCAGCACAATGACGTTGGGATCGGCCAGCCCGTTGGGCAAGTTCAGTTCATCGCGCAGGACCCGGTCCACGCGAGCCACTTGATACTGAACGATTTCCGGCGGCGTGTACCATACGCCCAGCTCTTTGCGCAGTTGCGGGTCAAAGGCTTCGAGGAAAGGTTCATAGAAGTATTGGACCGCGTGTTCGTCGTCGAAATCCTTAAAGAACGCGGCGCGATCCACCCGGTTCAGAA
>SKRY01000217.1 GCA_007118235.1 Candidatus Hydrogenedentota bacterium
ATTACTGGCATGCGCCGGGCGGAACGGACCAGGCGCCATTGAGCCTTGACGGCCGCCGCCGATTCTTCCGCGCGGCCTTCGTGGGCATGCCAGCCGGCTTCAAGAACCAGCAACCGCATTAACTGACGCAAGGCCGCGAAGTCATCAAGGGGAATATCCGGACTGACGTGACGTTCGGGCGGCCAGCGCCCCTCTGGTCTCCCCAGGGCCTCATGCAGCAGGGTCAGGCTTTCGGGGTAGGCCGCGAGATACGCCTCGATGGCCTCGGCTTGCTCGCTGGGAAAAGGTTCGCCGGGCGGGGGAAACCGCGCGCCCGAAACAATGGGGACCTCATCCACATCGCAGAATGGGCGGCCCGCTCTCTCGCGGCTCACGGCGTCCATCGCCTTGAAGTAGATTTCAACGGCGTTATCTGGATTCGAGGGGAAATCGCGATGATACAACTCGACGAACTCGTCAAACCGGACCGGATGCCCTTGAGCGCGCAGGTCTTGCAAGGCGGTTCGGGCCTGCCGCTCGATCCAAACGCGCCAGGCCAGAAACAACACAAGCGCCACCGCAACCAAGACGCCGAAGGCTTTCAGTCCCCTCCAGAACCACCGCCGCATGCTCATTTCACGGATCCCCCCCTCCTGTGATGGCGAAACCCCGGCCGGTTTGGACATGTCGATAACCAAGTTGCAGTGTATCATCCCCCAGGGTCCTCCCCCAATGCGCGGGACCCTGGGGCGGCTGTCCCGGTGGAGCTTCCGGCTGGTCTCATCCGGTGATTGGCGGCCACGAAATGCTTTGCGGCACGCTGGGTAAGGATGTATCATACTCATGAAGTGATTCACCGCACAATCGCGTGCGTAGACACGTATGCCGAAACAGTACCGGCGCCGATGCATTATGGAGTGCGCAGCTATGAAGATCACACGCAGACGATTCATGGAAGGTCTTGCCCTTACGGGTGGAGCCGCGGCGCTCAAGGCGTGTGGAAGCGAAAACCGCGCGGTGAGTTCGTTGCAACCCGGCCGCGATCGTTCGTGGACGCCCGCCCAAGCGAATTCCTGGACCCCGGCTTATGCCAAGCTGGAGGAGGAAGGCAAGTTCGCGGAACGGATCGAGGAAGCCGAGAGCGTGCTGGAATCGTGCCGGTTGTGTCCGCGCGAGTGTGGAGCGAACCGGCTCAACGGGGAGAGGGGCTTTTGCGAGGCCCCGGCCGAACCGGTGGTGTTTAGCCATCACGCCCATTACGGCGAGGAGATCCCGTTGGTGGGAAGGGGGGGATCTGGCACGATCTTCTTCTCTCACTGCAATCTGCGGTGCGTGTTCTGCCAGAACTGGCCCATTGCCCATGAAGGCCGGGGAAGCACGAACAGCCATGAAGAGCTGGCGGACCGGATGATTGATTTGCAGCACAGAGGCTGCCACAACATCAATGTGGTGACGCCCACCCACCAGATGCCCGCCATCTTGCGGGCCACCCGCATCGCGCTGGATAAGGGTCTCCGTTTACCGCTGTGCTACAACACGGGCGGCTACGAGCGCGAGGAAATCGTCCGTCTGCTGGACGGAATCGTGGACATCTACCTCCCGGACATCAAGTACATGGACGGCGAAGAGGCGGACCGCTACAGCGTGCGCGGCGCCCCGGATTACCCGGAGCGGGCGCAAGAAGCGGTCGCGGAGATGCACCGGCAGGTGGGCGATCTGGTGACCGATGACAACGGGATCGCGCTTCGCGGCGTCATGGTCCGGCACCTCGTCATGCCAAACCGCATCGCGGGCACCCGGGAGTTCGTGCAGTGGGTGGCGGAAAACCTGTCCACCTCGACGTACGTCAACATCATGTCGCAGTACCGGGTCGAGCACAGGGCCTTCGAGTACGAACGCATCGCGCGGGCCATCACGCCGGACGAATTCCTTGAGGCGATGGAATGGGCCGAGGAGGCCGGTCTCACGAATCTGGATGAGCGCTCCGTGCAGCAGCGCAACCTTTTCCGGCGCAGGTTGGGGTGAGCGAAATCAGGCCCACTTGCCCGGGATGGATTCGCCACAGTGGGAGCACGCGCCGTCGTTGAGGTGATTCCCGGTGATCACGAAGCCCCGCCGCTCGATCACCTTCTCCTCACAGCCGGGGCAGAAGGTGTTCTCGGCGTCGTGGCCCGTTACGCGGCTGAGGTAGACGTAGTCGAGGCCCGCCGCCATGGCCGTTTCGCGGGCCTTCTCCAAGGTCGAAACCGGCGTGGGCGGCAGGTTGGCCAACCTATACAATGGATAGAAGCGGGCGAAGTGGATGGGCGTGCCTGGCCCCAGCTCTTCGCTGATCCACTCGCACATCTCGCCGATCATGTCCATGTCGTCGTTCATGGATGGGATCACGATATTGGTGATCTCGATATGAACGCCCTCTTCCTTCAGCAGCCTCAGCGCATCGAGCACGGGCTCCAGTTCGCCGTCGCACACGTCGCGATAAAACTCCGCGTCGAAGCTCTTCAGGTCCACGTTGAAGGCGTCGATCTTGCCCGCCCATCGGCGGAGCGGTTCAGGTTCGATGTAGGCG
>SKRY01000419.1 GCA_007118235.1 Candidatus Hydrogenedentota bacterium
GCCGGAAAGGGCTGGAACGACGGCGTCAGCGAGCCACTCGCCCATCTGAAAGGCCCACCCACAACCAACGGCCCAGAGGGGATCCGTGGAGAGCTTCGCATCGCCCGCCAAGGCCAGCCCAGGTCTCGGAACCGCCGGCCGTTCGATGATTGGGTAGTCCGCGGTTCCGATCACGCCGGTGACGCGTTCGGCATGGGTCATATCCGGTCCGCGAGGGACTTCGCGAAAGATGTTCAGAAGGGCGGCCTCCGGATCCTCCTTGAACGCCGGGAGAGTGGCCGGGGCCGGCATGGCCGCCAAGAGGGTGATGCCGCCGTCGTTTGGGTGCAAGAAGGCCAAGTCGGGTTCCAGCAGCCACATCTGGGACCGCGTGCCGGATGCGGGGGAAACGCCGGCGTAATGGGCGAAGTACGCTGCGCGATCGTTGGGGGCGGTTTTCTCCCGGACGCCGGCGAGGCGGGCCACGGTGGAACGGCGGCCGTCCGCGCCTACCACGAGCCTAGTTTCAATCGAGTGCTCATTCCCCGCGGAACTCTTGACGACAACACCAGCGATGGCTCTATCGGACTCGATGAGTTCCGTCACCCGTTCACCGGAGCGCAACTCGACGCCGGGCGTTTGAGCGGCGAGAGCCCGCAGCATCGGGTCGAGCGTCTGGCGCCGGATGTTATAGCCATAGGGGCGATCCTCGGGCGGCAGTATCCAACCCCATCGGCACCACATTTCGGGTTCGTTTCGGATCGCCCCCTTTGCCTCGATGTGTTCGGCAAGGCCAAGGCGCTGGATGGTAGGCGTGGCGCTCGACTGAATGTAGTGGGTGCATAGGACTTTGAAGGCGTCCTGCCGCGTTCGGCGCTCAATCAGCGCCACGCGCAGGCCGGCGCGGGCCATGAGGATCGCGGCTGTCGAACCCGCGATGCTTGCGCCAACGATGGCGGCGTCGAATCGGTCCATGCCTGTCCCTCCGGGCAAGCGCCTTTCATCGTCCATGGTGTGCGGTCCTCGTCCTTGCCAAACTTCCGGGATCATCAAGGAACTCTGGTGGCATGCGTCCAGGCCGTGAAGGGTTTGCGGCCGTGTTGGCAGCGCTCTGGCGCCGGCCTTGGCCTATACATGGCATCTTAACTTAGCCAGGGAACAGCGGTGCTTCACCCGCTCAGACCCGCGTCTCCGCAAAGGTCAATCCAAACCGTTCGCACAAGCCGGGGACGCTTTCGAAGTCCATTTCAAGCGCGTATTTCCGGCCGATCCGGATCATCTGATCCATATCGCCCCAGACCTGGGCCATTTCCCGGAAGAAATTCTCAAACCCCGCCGGAGAAATGACTTCGATGACCTCGCACGGTGTATCCCCGGCGTTCCAGAACGTATGCCACTGTCCACGAGGTTTGTGTACCCACGTCCCTGGGCCGGCCTCGACAACCGCATCGCCAAGCAGCGCGCCCAGGGTCCCCCGCAGCACGAAGGAATACTCATCCTCATTGTGATGGTAGTGCAGCGGGGCCGCCAAGGCCCGGGGCATGATGGGGTGGTGCACAATCGAGAAGCGCTCGCCTGTATCCGGGCCGTCGATTTTCCATTGCACGCCCAACCCTCCGAAATCGAACGAAGCGCCTTCGTCAACTTGGATCACGGTGGGCTTGCCGGGGCGATCCTCTGGTTTGTTCACGTGTTTCTCCTTCGTTCGCGGCCTCGCCACCGCGATGGTGTCCGGTTGATGTAACAGCGAAACCTTCCGTTGCGCGGCGGCCGGGTCTCAGGCGCCCCGATTTCGTGCCGCCCGGTCCAAGCCCGCCACTGGATCACGTGGTCAGCGTTTTGTCATCACGGCCTCGATGTAGTCCATGGACGCCACCATGGTCGAGGCGCCAATGTTGTACCGGCTTGCGGTCTCGGCCAGATCTTGGGCGAGCGCTTCCTTGCCCGCGGCGTCGAGCGCCTCCAGCGCCGCGACCGTTGGACCAAAGGTGTTGCGGTACGTCGTGATGAAATGGTCCACGGAGCGGTACCGGTGGAGATAGGTCCGCGGAATCACTTGAAGGGTTGCGATTCCAACGCCGAAAAGTTCCCGGAGACCGCTCTCCGAGCCCCATTGCAAGGGTGACTTCACTTCCGGAGGCGGCGGAACATGCCGCGCATGGATTTCGAAGAACTCCTTGACGAACCCCGCCGGTATCCAATTGGCCATGCCAATCTTTCCTTCAGGGCGGCACACCCGTAGTAACTCGCTCGCCGTCTTCTCGTGATTTGGGGCGAAGGGCGCGCCGAACGTGGACAAGACGACGTCAAAGGAGTTTTCCGGAAACGGGATGTTCTCGGCGTCGGCCTCCTGAAAGGTCGCCTTCAACCCTTCAGCGTTCGCCCGGTCACGGGCTCTGTCCAGCCATTCGGGCACATAGTCGATGCCGGTTACCTCGCATCCGCGCCGGGCCGCGGCAAGGGCCGCGTTGCCATGTCCCGTCGCGACGTCCAACACGCGATCTCCGGCGCGCGGGTCAACGGTCTCACACAGAAGCTCGCTGACGATGACGAGCTTCGAGCCGATAA
>SKRY01000150.1 GCA_007118235.1 Candidatus Hydrogenedentota bacterium
CTTCGAGCGTGACCGAGAATCCCCACCAGCCTGCGCGGGGAATGGCGTAGGCGAATACGCCATTGGCGTCCGTCTTCACGACTTGGCCCATGAACGCGTCGCCCGGGAGTTCCACGCCATCGATGTTATTGTACTCAATCGTCACCAGCGCTCCGGACACGGGTTCTCCTTGGTGGCGGACCACGCCGCGGAAGAGGTTGCCTGTCCAAAGGCCATACGGGCGGGAGAGGGGATCGATTTCAAGCGGCGCTCCCACGCTGGCGTCCCAACCGCTGTGGGCGCCCAGACTGTCCACTACCACTTTAAGGTGATATTGACTCACAACGCCGCCATGCCCTTCGCGCGGCGCCGTGTCAAGAAAAAACACATGCGCGCCGGGCTGCGCGACCTCATATTCGGCTGTGAACGCCTGCCGTTCGTTCACCTGTGTAGGCTCCAGAGCGCCGGTCAGATCGGTTTCCTCGCCATCCAGCAAGAGCCCAAATCGCTGCGGGAAATCCATGTTCATCACCGGGCCGCCGGTAATGGGATGGGTATATGTGATGTCAAACTCCACGGTCTCGCCGGGCGCGGCCATGTCGGTCGAGGGAATCATTAGGTGCATGTGAGCCGAAGCCGCAGGCACAAAGGCGATGGCGAGAATGGCGAGGATTAGGGGCCTTCGACAAAACGTCGGCATGATTGATTGTCCTTTTCGTCCAGAAGATTGCTGGGGGATGAGGGGGGACCACCTAACGAGGCCGCCCCTTCAAACGCAGAGAGGTTGCGTGAAAGATAGCACAGCCCAGGCAAGGTTTCAACAAGCCAAGCGGATAACACATATTGGCGCGGGAAAGGTTGGCGGCCGTGGATAGCCGCTCCACGGGGACCCTCGAAGGCCGGCGCGGTAGGTTCTAGGGTTAACCGGCAATCCGGGTGTAAAACGCCCGCTCCACGCTCATGGTTTACGGAGTTTGCGCCACAGCGTGTTCCGGCCGATGCCCAGGATGCGGGCGGCTTCACTGCGATTGTGTCTGCATTGACGCAAAACCATTGCAATATGGCGGCGCTCGACTTCGGATAGGGGCAACAATTCTGGCTCGTGATTGGCGGCGCGCCCGGCCGCCGCGCGCTGAACCATGATATCGGCCTCTCCGGGCTGAAGCGGCAAGAAGATGTAACCATACACGCCTTGCCGCATCGCGCGCACCGCCTCCGGGATGTCACCGGCGGCCGCAAGCACCAATGCCGGTCCCTGGCGGGCGGCTTCAATGGCGTCCTCCGGCCGGCTTGCGATTACCACGCCTGCCTCCGTTTCGGCTACCTCGTGCCCCGCGCTTGTCAGAATCGTCTGCAGCGTTATCCTCAACGCGGGATCGCCTATATCCAGTCTCACGCGCCCCATGGGGCTAGAGTACACTTTTGGGGGCCGCTCTTTCCATAGTTCACGGCGGCGGTGGATGGAGTGGGGCGGATCGCCGGGTTTGCCGTTAACCGGGAAGCGTTTGCTGGGAAACGGACACAGGATGGGCTTGGGTGAATGGGGGCAAGGAAACGGGGCCAAACACTCAATGAAAACGGCCGAAAGGCCGATTAGAGTAGCATGGGATTGCCCTCGCTGGAGAATCGCGGAACCATTTCTGATGCGCCGGGATGGTATATTAGGAGGAGTAGCCGTGTTTTTGCTGGCAATAGCATATTAGGGCTGGTCCGGATAGGAGACCCCAGGGACGATTCACTGAGTTCAATTCGGGGAACAATTCTGGGTCCATTGAGACTATATTGGGGTAGTGTTGCGAAAATCGGACGAACACTTCGCGAAATATCCATCAAGAATGGCATGGCGGGCTAGATTCCGATAAATGTTATTCAGTATTGACAAGACACTATTCAGTAGTGAATGATATTATTTCATGAGGCTCAAGGCATGCGTTAGCGCGTTTTCGGAGGATGATCAATGTGTCGTTGATAATACTTGTCAGAACACAATATGTGGCCTCACGATTGCCTCGTGTAAGACGAGAATCGGTGTTCGCCATTGGGCATAAGAATTGCTCACCCATGAGTAAGGACCGCTTGTGTTTGGACAAACGCGCCAGGAGCCGCCGGGGCGTTAGACTGACAAAAACGGAGGGAGTAAGCCACGGAGGGGCCGCATCCCGGCGGTGAGCAGGCGATTGACCCTTGCGAGACAGGCGAAGTGGAAGGAGTAAGCCATTGACAAACACCACGGCTCGATCCGCTGACTTGAAGATGATTCAAGCGCCCCTGAACGAGCAGTTGGTAGGACGCAGCCCCAAGATCCAAGCGGTCAACGAGCTGTTGAGCGAGTTGGCTCAGTCCGATCTGATGGTGCTAATCACAGGGGAAATGGGGACTGGAAAGGAGATCGCCGCGCGTATGCTCCACAAGTTGAGTTCGCGCGCGGGCAAGCCCTTCATCAAGGTGAACTGTCCCGGAATTCCGGAAACAATTTTCGAGAGCGAACTGTTTGGCTTTGAACCGGGGGCTTTCACGGGTGCGCGAACCGTTAAGCCGGGCCGGTTTGAGTTGGCGCACAACGGGTC
>SKRY01000012.1 GCA_007118235.1 Candidatus Hydrogenedentota bacterium
ATGTCGCGCTGGGTGTCGGGCACTTTGTCGTACTCGTAGAGCTGGTCGTGCCACTCTTGCTGGCGCTCCGTCAAGGGCGGAAGCGCATCCTCCATGACACGCGTGGTCAGGAAGATCATCAGCTCCGTGTAACTCTTCTCGATGTCCGTGTGACGGAACATGAAGTTGAGCACGGGGATATCGCCCACAATCGGAACCTTGTTGATGCGTTGGCGGTCGGCCACGTCACGCAACCCGCCGATGAAGATGGTCTGTCCATCTCCCGTGCGCAGGGTGCTGGTCGCTTCCCGTTTCTCCTCGATGGGAATTCCGTCCGGCGTGATGCCCGACACGGAACTCTGTTTGGCGTCCACGCTCACGATGATGTCGTTCTCGTGGGTCACGCGCGGCGTAACGTCGAGCGTGACGCCAATCTCCTTGAACGCGGTGGTCGCCATTGGCGGCCCCGTGGTGGACTGCGTGATCTGTTGGTACGGGTATTCCTCGGAAATACTGATTTCGGCGGCCTCGTTCTCCACCGTCACCACCACGGGATTCGCCAGAATCTTCGCGTTGGCGCTCTGCACTTCGGCGGCGATGGCGCCGGCAAAGTTGATGTCGCTCGAAAGCACGGCGAATTCCAAGATGCCCGCGTCAAGATCCGGGGCGCCTGGACTGCCGAGATTGGCGTCAAACAGCACTTGCTCGCGATTATCTCCGGAGCGGCGGCGGACCATGTCGAGCAACCAGTTGACGCCGGTTTGCGAGGCGTCGCTCAAGACCGCGTCGACAATCATCGCCTCGATGGCCACTTGCTTGGCGGGAATATCGATGTCGCGCATGAGCTGGTTGATCTGCTCGATGACCACCGGTATGTCGGTGACCACGAGATGGCGGCCCCGTGTGTCGACATTCGCGTACCCGCCGTCGGCGGACAGCATGGACTCCACGACGGGCAAGGCCTCCTGAGGCTCCATGTGGTTGAGCTTAATCGCGTGCGTAATGGTGGGCAAAGTGGGCTTCGACACATCGAGTTCCCGGATCAATTCCACATACCGGGCGACCTGCCGGGGCGGCCCCGAGACGAGCACCAGATTCGTCGCCTCGTTCGCGGTGAAATTGATGAGCTGCGCATTGCGGTCTCCCATCACCACGCTGTCGAGGGTTCGGGTGATTTCGGACGCCTTGGCTTGGTCGAGCTTCACGGTCTCCGTGATCCGGTTGGCCGCTTGGGCTTCCATGTACGGCACGATGCGGAAGACGCCGTCCTCCTCCATGATGCCGAGATCATTCATCTGCAACACGATTTCCAGCGCCTGCTGAAGGGGGACATTGCGCAGTCTGGCGGTAACCGTGCCCGAGAGTTCGGTCCCGGCAACCACGTTGACCCGCGCGCGTTGCGCCAGCAGCGCCACCACGTTGGCGAGTTCCATCTCGCGAAAATCGATGTCCACGGGCTGGAACAAGGGATCATTGTGGGGATCATAGTCAGGCCGTTCCGCGCGTTCGGGGGCCGGCAAGGTCTCGTAGACGCCCGCTGTCGTGGGAATCTGGGGAATCTCCCGCGATGGGATTGGATCTTCGTCCTCCGGCAAGATGTCTTCATCGCCGTCCGGTTCGGAAGAGACTTCAATGTCGATCTCCGGCTCCGCATCGGGGTCCGCGGCGTCGTCCATTTCCCACTGGCCCCACGGATCCATATGCTCGGAATCGAAATCCTCGGCCTCCAACGGTTCGAGGTCCCCTTCCGTGGCCGCAAACGCTATTTGACGCGCCGCCGCCAAGTCCACCTGAGCGCTTTGCACCGCCTCAAGTTCGCGGGATAGCGCCGTTAAGCGCTCTTCGTATCCGTCCTCCCCCATTTCATCCGCCGCTTGTTGGAAGATCCGGCGCGGGGACGAGCTGGAAGAGGCGCGCTCCGGCGTTTCCGTCAACCCAGCGCCCGCGGGCGGCTGGTCATGTTGCACGGCGGCCAAGGCCTCCCCCAAGGTGTCCAGGGCGAGTTCCACGCCACGCTCTTCCCCCGGATGGGAGTCATCGGAGGGCGTCTCCTCGGACCACCCCGCCAGGAGGGATTCCGTGTCCGCGGCTTCCCGTTCGATAGCAGCGATCAACGCGGCGGCTTCATCGAGGATTTCGGCGGACTTGGGCCGCGCGCTTTCGCGATTGTCTTCCAACGCGGCGAATTCCGTGCTCACGAGATCGCCGCACAGCCGCTGGAGCCGGTCCACGGCCGCATGAAGCCCTTCCGCATCCTCCGCGCCGCGGAACCCGTCCAGAAATCCTCGCTGCGCGGCCACGTACCGCCGCACGGTCTCCGTGGCGCGTTGCGCTTCTTCCCGCTGCCGCCGCGCCTCTTCGCGGAAGGGCTCAATGCGCTCCCTCTCCAGGCGTTCCGCCATTTCGAGATGCCCGGTCAAGACAGCCGTCAAATCATCCAGGGCCTCCACGGCCTGGCTATCGGCGGCATTCACGGGTTCCAGGTATTCACTGGCCTTTTTCATGAGTTCACGCGAGTTCGTGGCTGCGTCCCGAAGCTGGGAGGCGCTTTGCTCGACTCGATGGGCATGGCGCATCCAGGGTTCCGTCACTTCCGCGGCGAATAACGAGGCGCGGGCCGCGGCGGCCTCCAGTTCGTGTTCAAGCCGCACCTGCGGGGACATGGCCTCGGGGTTCTCGTTGAACGTAATATGCAGGCCCTCTTCCGCGCGCGCCAGCCAAGGCGTCACTTCGGCGTTCGCGAGATCCAGCACCACCCGGGTCACGAGGTGAGGTTCGAGGGCGTAGAGGCTGGTGCGTATGCGCTCCACATGCGGGTGGTCCGGCAATTCTATCTCCGGCTCCGTCAGGAAGTTCAACGCGCCATAGAGGTCAATCACATACCTGCCCGCCATAAGCGTGGCGTTGTAGGGAAGGGGCTCCCCCCCCGCCTCAAGGACCACACGCCCGTCTTCCCGCGCCGTGATGGCGTCGAGCGTTCCGGCGCGCTCGGCGGCATCACGGATCACTTCTTCCTGGACATCAAGCGTGTGGGCTCCAAGAACCCTGTCGATATACTGGACCCGGGATCCGGCGTCTTCCGCAAGGGCGGCCAGTCCAACGCTAATTCCCACAACCAAGGCGCCCGCGCGCAATGCTTGTCTTATCCCCCTGCTGTTTGACTTGGTCATGGTTCAATACTCCTCCAGATAAACGGTAACCGTCTCTTCATCGAATTCCACCACCACGTGGTCGGGGGCGATGGACGCCACAATCGCCCCGTTCATCAGTTGGGCGCCTTCCTCGACCACATCGTCATTAAGCACGGCCATGGGGTTAATGCCATCGTGGAGAATGCCCGTCACCCGCAGGCCGCGCAACATCCGCTCCCGGCCCGCCAACTCGGCCGCCTCGTCGTCCGCATTGTCATTCGCCGCCGCCATCACCGATGGCCCCACGCGCGGCGTCATCGGGTTGCGGGAAACACGCTCGGCTTCATAATCGAACTCCACCTCGCGCACTTCATCAATAAGCGCGTCGATGTCCACGTGGCTTGTGATAGGGGTTTCAGCAGACGCGGTCTGAGCCGGCTCGGGGGCGGCTTCGGCGGCGTCCCGTGGCGCGCTGGCGGTTTCGTACCCGGCCATGGGATCCACCACGAAGAACTGATAGTAGATCACGCCACACAATGCGGCCATGAGCACCGCGAGGATGATGATTCGTTGTTTGTTCATACTTAACCACCCGCCTGCGGGGACTCCAGGAAGCGGTAGGTGCTCAGGGTGAACTCCGCTTCGCAAATCCCCTGCAATTGTTCACTGATATCCAGGTCGGATATCTTCAGATATCGTTCGAATCGTTCAAGCCGGTTGATAAAGGTCACGATTTGATGGAAATCCCCGTACGCCGTGACGTTATACGGAATGGTTTCCTTGCGCACATCCCGCACGCGGGAAAGCTGGGCCAATTCCACATCCACGCCCACGTCCCGCGCCAACGCCTCGAATTCCCCCATGAGTTGCGGGATTTCCCGGCGGGCGGGCAAACGCCGCTCAAACTCATCCACCAACGTTTGAATCTTCGCCGTCTCCTCGCGCAGATCCTCGATGTTGTCTCGTGTTTCCTGGGCATACTGGACGCTGGCTTCAAGCTCTTCGATCTCCGCGGCAAGCGCGTCCAACCGCCCCTCTTGCCCGCTCTGGACAAAGAGCATGAACAAGGACACCAAAAAGAGCGTCAGACATAGCACGGCGCCCACGAACGCCCAGTCCTTCAGCGTGACGGTTCCTTTCAGGGCGTCAATCATTGGTCTGCTCTCCCTGTTGAATCAGGAATTCAAGCGTGAAATGGCGCACGTCGTATCCCTGGAACGCTGTATCCGAGAAGGTCGGGGCCTCTAATTCAAACATGCTGGCGAACTCGGGATCTTGTTCGGCGGCATGCATGAGCCGGCTCACATCGGCGCTGCCCCCTTCCCGGATAACGTACCCCGACACCTCCAGAACGGGCCGCCGCACGGTGACTTCTTCAGTCTCGTACTCCCCGCTTTCGGGGTCGCGGGTGGTGCGGCGTTCGCGGAACTGGCGGGTGTTCACGCCGATGCCGCTGTACCAAAAATTCTCCGGCGCCAGCCGCGCCAAATTGTGCAGTTGGCGGGACCAGATGATGCGATCGCTCACGATCTCGTCGATCGCCTCGATACGGTCGGCCAGGAGCTGCTTCTGGCTGGCGAGCTGATTGGACTCTTCCACGTAGGGCCGCAGTTCGGCGAGTTCGCCCTGCAACTCCGCCGTGCGCGCTTCCTTCGCCGCGATTTCCCCGGCGAGGGTCATGTACGAAACGGCCATGTAGATCACGGCGCCCGCCAGTAAGGCCACGCTGAGCACATGCGGAACGGGAGTCCGCTTGATTGGCCGCAAATGGGGAGGAAGTAGGTTAATGTTTATCATAGGTTCGCTGCTCCGCGCACCGCCAGTCCAACGGCGACCATGAACTGGGCGGGATGCTCCTTCAGTATGTTGAGCGACGCGCTATTCCCCAACTGGAGTCCGCCGGACATGGGGTTGGCCACCTCCACCTGCTCCACCCCAAGCTCTTCCACCAAGGTCGCGCGCAGAATGGGAAGCTGGGCGGTGCCGCCGCTGAGGATGATGCGGCTCACCGGTTGTTCATAGAGCTGTTGCTCGTAGTAGTCGAACGAACGGCGAATCTCGGAAACCAGCCGGTTGAGGGGGGTGGCGACGATTTCGTCGAGATGCTTATCCGCCGCCGAAGCCTGCGTGGACTCCACGTGCTGGGGAGCGTCAAGATCATTGAGGTCCGCCAGTTCGTCGTCAAGGGGATCCAACACGGAGCTGCCCGCCCACGACGTTTCGGCCTCGGTGGGTTCGGCGGACGCTTCTTGTTCCGCCGCGTCCTCGCCTTCCTCGGGCTCTTCAACGGGCGCGGGCGTGTGTTGGGCCGCCTCGAACAGCATCCGTTCCGCTTCCTCGTGGTCACAACGGCGCGCGCGGGTAATCGCCTGGATTAGCTCCCGGCTGCCCCAGTTAACGTCGCGGATGAAGTTGGAGACGCCTTCCTTGATGAAATGAATGCTGGTCGCGCTCGCCCCGAGATTGACCAGCGCGAGACTCTCGTCGGCCCCGTTGGTGAGCCCCAAGGCCTCGGCCGCGTCGGCAAGAGCCAGCGAATCCACATCGAGAATGGCGAAGTGAAGCCCCGCCGCCTGCGCCACCTCCACGCGGCTCTCTATCGTTTCGTGCTTGGCGGCCACCAACAAGATCTTGGTGAGAGTGCGCTCTCCCTCCGTCACCGTGGTGATTGGGGTCCAGTCGAGATTCACCTCGCTGAGGTCATACGGGATGTTCTGGCTCGCCTCCTTGTCCACGGCTTGGGCGAACTCTTCCCGGCGCATGTTCGGAAGGCGGGGATATCGGATGACGACGGCCTGCCCGGGCAACGCCCCCACAAGCAGACTGTGCTGGAGGGGCATGAAACGGACGGCCTCTTGCAACGCCTGGGCCTGCGCGGAAACCGGATCCATGTTCATCTGAGCGCGGTCCAGGCGGGCGTGTCCCACGTTGTCAATACGCAGAACCCCTCCAACGCGCGATGCCTGCACGGCCTTCACCGAATGGGCGCCAATATCGATACCCACGACATTCTTGGGTTTGGAAAATAACACGGCCGCCCCTCCCTTACAGATTACGCGCCCGGCCCGCGCCCATGGGCCGGACGGGACGCCGCGGCGGAGATGTGACGCAAAAGGCCCTCTGCTCCCACCGGAAACCCTTGCCACCACTATCAGAAATGAGGTAATGCATCAATGTTTTCTCCCCTTTTTGGATGGGCCAGCTTTAAAACATACAATGGCGTCCCCGGAATCGCTCAATGTAACGAAATCCGCAGCCCTTTTCCCCATCACCGGCGAGAACCGCTCCTTTGTACCATACTCGGCCGTCGAAAGTGAAACAAAATCGCGCAACAGTTATGCAGCTCTGAAAGAAAGTGCAATCTTCAGGCCAACTTATAGGGGTTTGTCGGCATATCTCCGCCGCGGCTTTAGCCCGAATTTGGCGGACTTCGGCGGGAGGCGCCGGATTCTCGTCATTCTGACGAATCCTACCGAACGCGCCCGGCCAACGCAAGCGCCGCAACGAGAGCGCATCCAACAAGAACGGCCGCGCGCCGTGTTTGACGCCGGGGATTCTCTTGGCATACACTATTGATATGTAGCAATAAAGTTAACCAGGGTTTCGCAAGGCTAGTTTCAAATGTAAAGGTAGGGTGAAAAGGCTATGAGTTCGCGCGGCACGACACACACATGGATTACCGTCCTCGCCGCCATGGCGCTGCTCTTGGCGCTAGGCGCCGGAATGGGATGCGGCGGCGTGGCCGGTTACCCGGATGACGGCGTCATCCGGGTAACCGCCACCACGGGCATGGTGGCGGACGCGGCTCGCAACGTGGCTGGCGACCGGGCCTCGGTGACGGGGCTCATGGGGCCCGGCGTGGATCCCCACATGTACCGGGCTTCGCAGCGCGATTTGCAGCGGCTGCGGGAAGCGGACCTTCTCTTGTACAACGGCCTGTACCTGGAAGGGCGCATGGCGCAAGTGCTCGAGCGCATGAGCCAACAGCGCCCCGCCGTGGCGGTCGCCGAGGCGGTTCCGGTGGAGAAGCGCATCGAAGCCGGGGATTACGGCGGGTTGTACGATCCGCACGTGTGGTTCGACGTCTCTCTATGGAAATACGTGGTGCAGGCCGTGCGGGACGCCCTCATCGAGGTGGATCCCGAGGGCAGGGATACCTACGAGGCGAACGCGGAAGCGTACTTGGCCGAACTGGAGGCGCTGCACGTGGAGGTCAAGGAAAGGATCGCCTCCATCCCGGAAGAGAACCGGGTCTTGGTCACGGCCCACGACGCGTTCGGATACTTCGGTAAGGTCTACGGCATTGAGGTCATGGCGCTTCAAGGCATCAGCACGGCGGCGGAGTTTGGCCTGCGGGACATCACGAATCTGGCGCGCACGATCGCCGAGCGGGAAATCCCGGCGGTGTTCATCGAAACGACGATCAATCCCCAAGGCGTCAACGCCCTTATCGAAGGAATACGCGAGCGCGGGCATGATGTGCAAGAAGGCGGGGAACTGTATTCCGACGCGCTCGGCGCCGATGGAACGCCGGAAGGGACGTACGTGGGCATGGTCCGCTATAATGTGGACACGATCGTGGAAGCGTTGAAATAGCGGACCGCTTTTCCTCCGGAGGGCCGGTGAGCCGCTCTCGCTGGGGAGGGCATTCCCGTTATTCGCCGTAGCGCCGCCAGGTGGCCGGTGATTGTCGGCAAGATGCCGGCGCTACGAGTTTGATAGGGGATGTCACCACCGCCGCGCCGCCAAACCGCTTCCCTCATCCCCCGGCATTTTCCCAGCGCGAAAGGAAACAGCTCAGCGTGACTTCCGGTCTTCACGCCCGCCTGGCGGCGATGATGTTCCTGCAGTACTTCGCCGCCGGCGCCACCTTGCCCATTCTCAGCCATTACCTCAAGAACTACCTCGGCTTTGCCCCGTTCCAAGTGGGCGTGGTCTTGGCGATGCCCGCCGTGGCGGCCATTCTCGCGCCGCTGTGGGTCAACGTGGTGGCCGATCGCTATCTGCGGGCCGAGAAGGTCATCGCGCTGTGCCAGGCCCTCGCCGCGGTGCTCATGTTCGCGCTCTCGTTTCAAGACAGCTTCCCGGCCGTCGTCGCGCTCTACCTCCTGTACAGCTTGGTGTTCATGCCGTGCATGGGGCTGACCAACACCGTCACCTTCCACCATGCCACGGACGCGGGGCGCAACTTCGCCACCGTGCGCACCTACGGCACGGTGGGCTGGTTCGCGGTCGCTTGGCTCTTCGGCTATTTCTGGCTGCAACGCAACGGCGGCCTCGCCGAGAGCCGATTGCCCGACGCCTTGCTCCTGTGCGCGGCCACGTCCGCCGTGTTCGCCGTCTACGCGCTCACCCTCCCCCGCAGCGAGGCGGCTGGGGAAAAGACGGTGACAAAGCCCTGGGAAAGCCTCGCCGTGTTCGCCCGGCCCGGCCTGATGCTCTTGTGCCTCGCCACCTTCGTCAACAGCGTGCTCAACCAGTTCTACTCCTACGGCGCCGGTCCCTATCTCAGCGCGGCGGGGTTCACCGACCAATGGATCATGCCTTCCCTGAGTCTCGGCCAGTTCACCGAGATCTTCGTCATGGCGCTCATGGCGGTCTGGGTCGGCCGCTTTTCCATAAAGGCCTTGCTCATCGCGGGGGTCGCGTTCCAGTTGGCGCGCTTCGGCATCTTCGCCTTCACCGAGTCGCAGGCGCTGGCCATGGCGGGGGTATCGCTCCACGGCTTCACCTACGCCCTGTACTTTGTCACCGCCTACATCTACCTCAACAACCATTGCCACCCCTGGGAGCGCGCGGGCGCGCAACAGGTCTTCAACATCATCATCGGCGGCATCGGCCTGTTGGCGGGCAGCCTTACCGCCGGCGGCGTGGGCGAATGGGCCGCCGGTCCCGATGGCGCCATCGATTACCGCCTGTTCTGGACCGTGCCCATGGTCATCGCCGCCGGCCTCATCCTTCTCCTAGCCGTCTTCTTCCGCGAACCCGTGCGAAACAATGGACAGGATGGACAGGATGGACAAGATTTGAACCACAGAGACACAGAGAGCGCCGAGTAAGCGCGCGAGAGAAACGAAACTCTTCAACGACAATGACGAAGAGATTGTCCTTGCTGGGCTCGGAGTTATTTGTTGGTTTGTCAGTCTTATAAGAATATAATTATTAACACAAAATACTGCCCCTTTAGCGCCAGATATAACACCTTTCCTATATTCTTCTATTATCTTTGCGATCTCTGTGCCTCTGTGGTTCAAATCCTGTCCATCTGGTCCATCCCGTCCATTCCCCCTCCATCTTCTTGAATACTGAATATCTTTTCAGTATCCTGTCCCCCATCGCAACCAGAGGGGGCGCGTCCCATGAAAATGAGCGAGCTTATCCGCTACGGCATCCCGTCCGACATCATCCGGTTGTGGGAGGAAGGGGAAAGCGATCGGCTGTTGCCGTTGCAGGAGGCGGCGGTGAAGGCGCACGGCCTGTTCGACAAGGGCAACCTGCTGTTTCAGGCCCCGACGAGTTCCGGCAAGACGTTCATCGGCGAGATGGCCGCGCTGCAAACGGCGCTGCGGCGCAAGAAGGTCGTGTACCTCGTGCCGTTGAAGGCCTTGGCGGGGGAGAAATACCGGCGGTTGCGGGAGAAATACGAGCCCTATGGCGTAAAGGTCATCGTGTCGTCGCGCGATCACCGCGAGCATGACGGCGCCTTCGAGGCGGGCGATTTCTCCATCGCCGTGGTGGTGTACGAAAAGCTGGCGCAATTGCTCGTGCGGCGGCCGGAAC
>SKRY01000157.1 GCA_007118235.1 Candidatus Hydrogenedentota bacterium
TACGAACGTCATCGACTGGGAAGCCCATAATCGTGCCTACAACGCCTGATTTACACATACGCCTGGGCGCCTTGTCCCTGAAGAATCCCGTGCTGGTGGCCTCCGGGACGTTCGGCTACGGCCAAGAATACGCCCAGTACTTCGACATCGCGCGGCTTGGCGCCGTGGTGACGAAGAGCTTGTCCCTCAAGCCTCGCGCGGGCAACAGGCCGCCGCGGCTTGTGGAAACGCCGGCGGGAATGCTCAACGCCATCGGCCTGCAAAACGTGGGCGTGGAAGCGTACATCGCCGAGAAGCTGCCCTTTCTGCGGGAGAGCGGGGCGGAAATCATCGCCAACATCTACGGGGGTGGACCGGATGAGTACGCTGAACTGGCCCAGCGGCTGGAACAAGCCAACGCGGCCAGCGCCATCGAAGCGAACCTGTCGTGTCCCAACGTGCACGACGCCCGGACTTCGCGCGGCGCCTCCATGGTGGCGCAGGCGCCCGAGGTCATACAAGAGTATACCCGCGCCATCCGCCAAGCCACGTCGCTGCCGGTTTACGTGAAGCTTACCCCGAACGTGATGGACATCCGGGAACCGGCGCTGGCGGCGGAGGAAGGCGGGGCCGACGCCGTGGCGCTGATCAACACGCTGCTGGGCATGGCCATTGACGCGGAGACACGCAAGCCAAGGCTGACCAACATCGTGGGCGGACTGAGCGGACCCGCCATCCGGCCGGTCGCCGTGAAGATGGTGTGGGACGCCAGCCAGGTGCTCCGGATTCCCATCATCGGGATTGGCGGCATCGGCGCCGCCAGCGACGCGGTGGAATTCCTCCTCGCGGGGGCCACGGCGGTGACGGTGGGCTCGATGACCTTCCGCCAACCCGATGCGCCCATGCGGGTCCTGGAAGGCCTGGAGGCCTACATGAAACGCCACGGGGTCGAGTGCGTCGGCGATCTGGTTGGGGCGATGGAAGTTTGAGCCGGGATTCGAGCACGTCCCTTGTTCGAGTGTGGTTTCAACGGTAAGATTGGGCAAATGGAGTTCCGGGAACACGGAAATGCGCCGATCATGGGGACGGCTCAGAAGAAAAGTTTTCGATGAACGGTGGTGCAAGAACGCGCCGGAGGCGCGATGGCGAGTAGCGTGGGGCAAGCGAAGCGCCGCCCCACGTAACAGGCCGTCTCCCGAAGCGGTCCTGAAGGGACCAAAGGACGCCCCGTCATTGTTCCGTCCCTTCAGGACGGACATGTGGAGGACGCTCGCCCTGGGACTGCGCTTCGCTTGTCCCAGGCTACTCGCTAGGGCGCCTTCAGCGCCCCAAACGCTTCCGGTTGAGCCGTGGCTACCGTGGTGCGTCAAGCTTAAGAGGCGACCGCCTTGCAGGCGGTTTGCGTGCCGGCAATATGCAGGCAGTACGAAGTATTCCCCCTTTGAAGGGGGTGGCCCGAAGGGCCGGGGGATGTCCACCCATTGTTATGACACCATCAGCGGAGCGGACGGGTGGCCCGAAGGGCCGGGGGATGTCCCCTTCCAAAAGAGATTGGGGGAATGTTCGCCCGTTATCCCGTGACGGAAGAATTGAGGTCAATGAATGGCTACTGAACTCATAACGGCGCTTGACGTCGATTCCGAATCCGAGGCCCTTGACACCGTGAAGGCGTGTGAGGGGTGCTCGTGGTTCAAGGTGGGCCTGCAATTATTCGTGCGAAGCGGGCCGCAAATTGTCACAACCATTCGGGAATCGTGCGGCAAGCGGGTCTTTCTCGACCTGAAATACCACGATATCCCCAACACCGTCGGCCAGGCCGCGTGCGCCGCCGCGGACTTGGGCGCGTCGCTGATTACCCTTCACGCCTCGGGGGGGCGCAAGATGATCGCCGCCGCCCGTGAGGCGGTCGAAGGAACGGATACCCGTATCTTGGCGGTCACCGTGCTCACCAGTTTGGACGACCGCATGCTGCGCGATGAAGTCGGGTTGCCGGAAACCGCGGGCGAAGCCGTGCCGCGCCTCGCCCGGATGGCCGTTGAATCGGGCGCGCACGGAGTGGTGGCGTCTCCGCACGAAGCGAGCGGCGTCCGCGCCGTGGTGGGGAAGGAGGCGTTGGTGGTGACGCCGGGCATCCGGCCGGCGTGGGCCGTAGCGGATGATCAGGCGCGCTTCACAACTCCGCGCGAGGCGGCGGAGGCCGGGGCGGATTTCATCGTGGTGGGACGGCCCATTCTCAAACACCCCAATCCGGGGGAAGCCGTGGAACATGTCTTAAAGGAGTTACGGGGATGACATCGGAAGAAGTGCTGGCGTTGTTCAAGGAACTGGGCGGATTGCTGGAAGGTCACTTTCTCTACGCGAGCGGACGGCACGGGCGTCAGTTCTTGCAGGCCTCCCGGGTGTTTCAGCATCCCCGGCACGCGTCCCGGCTGTGCATGGCGTTGTCCAACCGGTTCGCGGGCGAGGACGTGGAGCTTGTGGCGGGCCCCGCCGTGGGCGGCATCATCCCCGCCTACGAGACGGCGCGCCAACTCAATTGCCGGGCCGTGTTCACGGAGAA
>SKRY01000091.1 GCA_007118235.1 Candidatus Hydrogenedentota bacterium
GGCGGCTTGGAACTGTTCGCGCTGTTCATGCCAAGACGCCGCTCAAGCTCGGCCACCCGTTCCGTCAGCTCGACGATCCGGTCCGTTCCCCGCCTACGCGGGGACAGGCTTCTCCGCCTCACTCAGTCCGGCGACCTGATTGCGAAACTCTCGTTCTTCAGGACTCATATCAAATACTACAACTCATTGACGAAAACGTTACATAAACCACAACATATCGGCACCGATAGCGGCTGGACAGTTACGATTGAGTCACCTCTACCAGTTGTGAAACAGTACCGACTGCCCAGGGCAGATAGATGTAGGAGATTGGGTGAGACAGGAAAGCGTCTTGAATCCACTTCGAGTACGCATCCTGGTACGGGTCGGACTGGACCATGCGTTGGAACTGCGACCCGATGTCGCTTTCAAAGCCGAAGTGGCTTTGGCCTGCCCGGGCGTCGGACGGACATATCTTGAGGTTGATGTCGGTCCAGTAGTCGGGGTATATGGACATGCCCCGGAATCCCATGTGCCCGGAGTCGCCGGTGGTGGGATTGACGAAGCTGATCTGTCCCGGCGGGTAATACTCGCCCCGGCTCTCGTTGGAGTACATGGCGAAGATCTGGCCGAACTGGCGCAGGTTGTTGGCGCAGCTCGCGCGCCGCGCGGCCTCCCGCGCCCTGGCCAGCGCTGGCAGCAGAATCGCCGCCAGGATGCCGATGATGGCGATCACCACCAGCAGTTCGATGAGGGTAAACCCTCGCTTCTTGGCGCACTTGGTCCTCATATTGAAGACTCCTCCTGTTAGCTCTCCCGAAAACCAATTCCGAACGCTCTGTGTCTCCGCCCTATTGCGGGACATCAGTGCTATTGTGTCATAGTGGTGAAGGTGTGTCAATTAGCGTAATTATTGCTTTTGTATTAAACGCATTTTGGCGTATGGGTCGGGCTCGTGTGCTGGAGAGTGAGTCGTACCCAGCGGGAATTCGGCGGGGGGTCTAACGAACCGATGGGGATTGAGGGCCGAAGGCGTTGTTTTCGAAGGTGATGTTCGTGTCTTCGCCGCAGGGCCACGGCATTATGACCTCGGGGCCGGGCTCTTCGTGGTGGAACCAGTTGTTGGATACGCTTGACGCTTCCCGCGGCACGCCGCGAATCCCTATCGCGCGCTGGTCCGTGGCGCGAAACTGGTTGTTGTGGATCGTGACCGAGTCGCCTGCAATGTCGGTTCCGTCGCCGCGATCGCGCCCCCCGTGCATATCGAAGGGGAAGCTGCGGGCGACGTATAGCTCGACGTTGTGCCGGGCTTCATAGGCTTCGCCTGGACGGCCCGATGCGGCGATTGAATGGCGGTTGGCGTCAAACAGATTGTGCTCGATCAGCGAACGCGCCTCCAGATGGCTTACGCCATAGCCCAGCCCTTGCCGCTGATTGTGGTGGATGTAGTTGTGATGGATGTGGTGGCCGGTCCCGCCGCGAAGCGCTATCGCCGCGTGACTCCAGCCCGCCATTTCGCAATTGTCCACCCGCAGGTTGGAGTGCCCGCTTTGAATACCACGCGAGACCGGGAATGCATAGTAGTTGTAGCCGTCCGCCCGCGAGCGCCGGTGATGATACAGCCTGCGCTCCGCGTCGGGGCCCCGGAGGCGGAGACCGGTCACCCGGACATCCTCGCCCATGGCCTCGAAGAGCGGGCGGGTTTCGAAGGCGTCGCTGAAGATAAGCGCTCCCGGCGCGCCGTCTTCCCCTCGGTTGCTGGCGAGCGTGACGCCTTCCGGAATTTTCAACACGAGGTCCTCGATGTACACGCGGGTGGTGACATCGATGACGGTTCCCCCCTCCACAAAGACGGCGTCCCCAGCCTCGGCGTTGTCCAGCGCCTCGACGAGCGCGTCCAAATCGGAAACCTCATGGTCTCCCTCCGTGATGATGTCGTAGTACCCTTCCCCGCCGCCGATGGGGCCTCGTTCGTCCGGCTTCGCCCCGTAGACCTCCCCATCGATTTCGGTATACGTCGGGCCGATATCCGTTGGCATCGGCCCCAGTTCCCGCCGGAGGGGTTCGCTTTCCGCCTCCGCGGCCCCTGAAACCAACAGCGCGAGCAGAAGTATTGGGCGCATGAGATGATCCTCCGACTGACGAACACGTCTCATTCAAAATGATCTGGTTCTTACCCCTCGACTGTAATGGTATCCGTACCTGTTGTCAATCGCGCAGGCCCGTGTTTACGCCTGTCTCCGCCGCTTGGCCGCCCGCAATTCAACCGCACATAGCGGGTAAAGGTGGAACGGTGGGGGACAGTGTTTATGGGGGATGTTGTTGCGGCGTGGCGTACGAAGGAGGGTAGGACGCGATGGATTGGTTGCGATGGTGGCGCGGGTGGCGAAAAGGGACGGGGGCGCCGCGTGCGTTTTATCTTCCCTCTACGTGGAGTAAGTGGGTATGGCGTTTGAGCGTGCGCAACGTCACGAAGACGGCGCATCCGGCTGTTAACCACACGGCGGTTTCGGCATAAGCCGCAATGGGCCGCCGCAATACGAGGAGTTCACCCA
>SKRY01000051.1 GCA_007118235.1 Candidatus Hydrogenedentota bacterium
ATCAGAGCAGTGGCCCATGCGTCGGCGTATGTGTTGTCATTATGGATAACACTTGCCGAAACGAGGTTATGCCTGACCGGCCACCCGGTATTTGGGTCAATGGTGTGGGAATAGCGCTGGCCTTCGTGCTCGAAGAACTGGCGATAGTCGCCGGAAGTCGCCACCGTCATGTCGACCAGCCCCACGATGGCGTGGATGTCTCTGCTGCCGGGATCCGGGCGTTCGATGGCGATTCGCCATGGCTCGTCCCGCTGATTATGGCCACGGGTGCGCATTTCGCCGGCCACGGACACCATGTAGCGGTCAAATCCTTCGGCTTCCAGGGCGTCCGCGACGGCGTCGGTCGCGTAGCCCTTCGCTATGCCGGAGAGATCACACAACACATCGGGGCGAGTCTTGCGGATGGCGGGCGTATCCGGATCCAATTCGATTTGTTCATACCCGACGCGCTCGCGCGCCGCCTCGATCTCCTCCTCGGGCGGGGGAAGGGTTTCCGCCTCGCCGCCGGGACCAAATCCCCACAGGTTGACCAGGGGTCCCACCGTGAAATCGAAGGCCCCGCCGGAGCGCTCGCTGACGTCCATGGCGATTTCGAAAACAGTGTAGGTTTCCTCGGAAATCTCTTGGAAATCCGTCGAGTCCGATGCATTGAATTGGTAGAGTTCGGCGTCGGGCCGGTAGGTGGACATTAGATTGTCCACCTTTTCGAGGGTTTCCATGATAGCCCTGGAAATCGCCTCGTCTTCCTCCGGCGTCAGCATGTCGTCCGTGATAATCTTGACGAGGTATTCGGTGCCCAACGCGTGACCGCCGAATCTGTGTTCCATCGGCCCCTCGCCAATGGGCGCCACGGGATCGCAGCCCCCGAGCATAAACAGGATCGCGGCCAGGATACACGGTCGCCATGGGAATACCTTGGCGGCGGCGCTTGCTGATGGAGGGGGTGTAGGGAGCATTGAATTATCTCACGCCGTTAGATGCCGAAGTCGTCACAGAGAATGTTGTCCTCTTCGACACCCATCTCGTGAAGCAAATTGATAGTCGCCGAGTTCATCATGGGAGGCCCGCAAATGTAATACTCGACATCCTCGGGCGCGGAATGATCCTTGAGATAATTCTCGTAAAGAACTTGGTGGATAAACCCTTTGGACCCTGTCCAATTATCCTCGGGCAAGGGTTCGGAGAGCGCCAGGGTCCAATCGAAATTGTCATGCTCGGCGGCGAGCTTGTCGAATTCTTCAATATAAAACGCTTCGCGGTAACTGCGCGCCCCGTACCAGAACGAGACCTTCCGGTCCGTCTTGAGCCGGTAAAATTGATCGAAGATGTGCGAGCGCATGGGCGCCATGCCCGCGCCGCCACCGACAAAACACATCTCGGCATCGGTGTCCTTGGCGAAGAACTCCCCAAAGGGACCCGATATGGTCACCTTGTCGCCTTGCTTCAAGCTAAACAGGAACGAACTCATCTTTCCCGGGGGGGCGCCCGGGGCAAGGGGAGAGGGGACCGCGATGCGGACATTCAGCATGATGATGTCCGACTCCTCGGGATAGTTCGCCATGGAGTAGGCCCGTTCAACCGGCTCATCCACGGTCGAAGTCAAATCCCACAGGTTGGCCCTGTCCCATTCATCCTTGAACTCCTCATCAATAGCGAAATCCTTGAAGTGTACGGTGTGAGGCGGGCATTCGATCTGTATGTAGCCGCCCGCCCGAAAGGGGATGGTCTCACCGGCCGGCAGATCAAGAATAAGCTCCTTGATGAATGTGGCGACGTTGTTGTTCGAGCGAACCGTGCATTCCCACTTCTGAACATCGAAGATCTCGGCCGGGAGTTCGATGCGCATGTCCTGTTTGACCTTGACCTGACAGGTCAGCCGCACGCCCTCGCGGGCGTCGCGCCGCGTGATGTGGCCTTTCTCCGTTGGGAGCATGGCTCCGCCGCCTTCGACGATCTTGGCCGTACACACGCCGCAGGTGCCCTGGCCGCCGCACGCCGAGGGAATGTAAATCTTGTGATTCGCCAACGTGTCCAATAGCGTCGAGCCGGCAGGGGTAGCAAATGACTTGTCCGGATCGTCATTGATCGTGATGTTTACCTCACCGCCGGCCGCCAGCTTGGACTTGGCGGCTATGATGACGGCGATGAAGAGCAACACCACCACCGTGAACATCGTCACGCCCAGGACAATTGTTACCAGTGAAATCCACTCCATGGATATGCCTTTCTGTACGTCTCGGTTTGCGGCGGCGCCAAGGGTTACAACTGAATCCCCATGAAGCCCATGAAACCGATGGCCATGAGCCCCGTTGTAATAAAGGTAATGCCAAGGCCCCGCAGGCCCGGAGGGATGTTGCTGTAGCGCAGTTTCTCGCGGATGCTCGCCAGCGCCACCACGGCAAGGAAGAAACCGAAACCCGCGCCAAAGCCAAACGCCACGCTCTCCGGGAAGGTGTAGTCCCGCTGCACCATGAACAAGGAGCCGCCAAGGATGGCGCAGTTCACCGCGATGAGCGGGAGGAACACGCCTAGGGCGGCGTAGAGTTTGGGCGCGTACTTGTCCAGGGCCATCTCCACGATCTGAACGGTGGCGGCGATAGCCCCTATGAAGGCGAGAAAGCGAAGGAACATCAGGTCCACATCGGCGAAGGCCGGACTCAGCCAGGCCAGGGCGCCGGGGGCCAGGATGTATTGGTAAACAAGGTTGTTAATGGGCACGGTGACCGTCAACACGAAGATGACCGCCAGCCCAAGACCTTGGGCGGTCTCGAGCCGCTTGGACACGGCCAAGAACGAGCACATGCCCAGGAAATACGCCAAGGCCATGTTCTCGACAAACGCGGCGCGTACGACTATGTTGAGAAGATCTTCAAACATGAGACTTGTTTCCTTGCGTTACGCGTTGAGGGGGCTTCGCGTCACTCCGCCTCGACTTGCTCGGGTTTCCATTCACGGATGGCCCAGATGAAGAAGCCGATGATGAAAAAGGCCGCCGGGGCCAGCACCATCAGGCCGTTGGTTGGATACCAGCCGCCATCGGCCACGGTGTGCAGGACCGGCACGTTAAAGAGCGTTCCCATCCCAAACAGTTCCCGGAAAAAGGCCACGCCCATCAGTATCACGCTGTATCCCAGGGCGTTTCCGAAACCATCGAGCGCGCTCAGCACGGGGCCGTTCTGCATGGCGAAGGCCTCGGCCCGGCCCATGATGATGCAGTTCGTGATGATCAAACCGACGAACACGGACAGCTCTTGGCTTATCTCGTAGACAAACGCTTCCAGAATCTGATCCGTGATGATTACCAGCGAGGCGATGATGGTGAGCTGCACGATCACGCGGATATGGCTCGGAATCCCATGCCGGAGGATGCTCACGGCGACGTTGGATATCGTCATCACGCAGGTAACCGCCAAGCACATGATGAGCGCCATGTCCATCCTGACCGTAACCGCCAGCGCCGAGCAGATCCCAAGCACCTGTAATGCGATGGGGTTGTTGTTGAAGAGCGGGTCAAGCAGCGTCTCGCGTTCTTTTCGGCTAAGCAGCTTAGGCATCGTCAATCACTCCCTCTTCTTCGCGAAGCCGTTCCAGCACTGGACCAAATCCCTCGTCTCCCATCCAGAAGCGGATCATGTTGTGCACGCCGCGGGCGGTGATGGTCGCGCCGGAGAGGCCATCGACCCGGTGGGGGTCCTCCTCGGGGGGGCCAACATCGGACTGAGTCACTTCCAATATGGGTTCCCAGTCCTCGTCGAAGACTTTCCGGCCTTCCCACCGGGCTTGCCAACTGGGATTGTCCACTTCGCCGCCGAGGCCCGGAGTCTCCTCGTGGTCGTGGAAGGTAATGCCGCGCACGGTCTGTATGTCCGCCTCAAGGGCGAGGTAACCGTAGAGCGTGGACCAAAGGCCATCGCCCTCGATGGGGAAGACGATGAACTCGCGCTCCCCATCGTCCACGCCGTCCTCGTCGAAAACATAATAGATGATCACATGGTCCGGAATTCGCGATACGCCCGCCGGATTCCGGGAGACCCGGCGGTGCTGATCGGAATCCCGCAGCATCGCCTCCCGGTCGTAGTCAGCGGGGTCCACATCGGGCAGCTCCTCGCCCGTGGTCATGTCGACCGCCATCTCCACGATGCGTTCGTCGAAGATAACATCGACCTCCTCGGCCATGGGCCGTTCACCGGGCTCGATGAGGCCGGCGGCCGCCAAGACATTCTGCCGGCGGTTGAGGAGGCGGTTGCGTTCTTGCATGTCCCGCAATCCCACGGCGGCCGTGGAGACGAGAATGGAACACACCAAACATACGCCCGCCGCGAAGGTAAAGGTATAAGCCGTTGGACTAAGTTGCATAACCGGCTTGTCTCCGTTTTATGTTTCTTGCTTTCACAAAGGTGTCGATATAGGGGGCGAACATGTTCATGAACAGGATAGCGAGCAGCCATCCCTCGGGGAAACCGGGGTTAACGACCCGGATCAGGATGCCAAGCACGCCAATGAGGAACCCATATATCCAGCGTCCGGGGTCGGTGAATGCGGCGGACACGGGATCCGTCGCCATGTAGACGGTCGCGAAGGCGAAACCGCCGAGGACAAGATGCCAATGCCACGGCATCGCGAACATGGGGTTGGTATCGGAACCTACAATGTTTAACAAATTGGCCATGACAAAAGTTCCGAGAAGAACGCCCACCATGATGCGCCAGGAGCCCGTCCATGTCGCCCTCAAAAGAATGGCCCCGAGCAGGCAGGCCAACACCGAGGTCTCTCCCATGGAGCCCGGTATGAACCCGAGAAACGCGTCCCACCACGTGAGTCCATTAGCGAACGCCTCCTGCCCTTCTTCACTTGCCTGGGCCAGCCACGTCGCGCCCGAGATAGCGTCCGGCGCTTCCCAGGTTTTGGCCGCGATCCACACGCGGTCACCCGAGAAGGTAGCGGGGTAGGCGAAGAAGAGAAAGGCCCGGCCGGTCAACGCGGGGTTGAGGAAATTCATGCCGGTGCCGCCAAAGATCTCTTTCCCTACAACAACTCCAAACAAAACACCCAGCGCTACTTGCCATAGAGGCGCGGTGGGGGGAAGGATCAAGGGAAAGAGCATGCCCGTAACCAAGAACCCCTCGTTGATCTGGTGCCGCCGCACGATGGCGAAAAGCGCCTCCGCAAGACCGCCCGCGATGTACGTGACCAACAGTATCGGCACGAAGAAAAGCCCGCCATGCACGGCGCAAGAAAGGATGCTGTCCGGCGTGAACCCCAACCCCAGCCACTCCATGACGCCGGTCTGCCATCGGTCGAGGGGAGGCGCGCCCGCCGCGATCGCCTTATTAGCCTGCAACCCCGTGTTATAGAACGCCATCAATATGGTGGGGATCAGCGCGACGATTACCATGCTCATGAGGCGCTTGAGGTCGAGGCCGTCGCGCACGTGGGGCGCTGACTTGGTTACGCGGGCGGGCGTGAAGAAGAACGTGTCCGCCGCCTCGAACAGCGGATAGAACCGTTCGAGTCTGCCGCCTTTCCGGAAAGCCCGCGCCTGGCGGTCCAGGATGTTACGCAAGAACTGCATTTACCCTTCCCTCTCAATCTCGGTGAGGACGTTGCGCAGGTGAGCCCCATAATTGTACTTGCCCGGGCACGTGAAGCTGCATAAAGCCAAATCCTCTTCCTCCAGTTCCAGGCACCCCAGCTTCTCGGCCTCCTCCAAGTCTCCAATGGCCAGCGCGCGCAACAGGTAGGTGGGGATAATATCCAGAGGCGTCACCCATTCATAGGTTCCGATGGGCACCATGGCGCGATCGCCTCCGTTGGTGTTGGTGGTGAAATCGAACCGGCTGTTGGGAAACAGCGCCGAGGCGAAGGCGTTTGTCACGGAGAAGATGTGGCGGCCGGGGCTGAGCCATCCCATGAACTTGCGCTCGCGTCCCTCCCGGAGCACGGAAATTTGATTGTGGCGCTGCCCCAGATAGCCAAAGACGTCCCCCATGGCCGTCCGGCCGCTGAGGACGGAACCCGATACGACCCGGTTCTCCCCTTCCTTCAACTCTCCCTCCACCAGCGGGTCCAGATGGGCGCCCGCACGCGTGGTCAAGAGCCGGGGATTCGTCACTTGAGGGCCGGCCAGCGCAATGACGCGCTCCACGTCCAACCGGCCCGTCTGGAAAAGGCGGCCAATGGTCACCACCTCTTGGTAATTGATGTACCACACGGTCTTCTGGAATGGCACCGGGTCCAGGAAATGGATGTGCGTGCCGGGGAGTCCGGCGGGGTGCGGGCCGGTGAACTCTTCCACCGTGATCCCTTCCATGGACGTGCCCGGGATCGTTTCGTTGGGGGACTTGCAGAGGTAGACGGGGCCCTTGGTGAGTTTGCGGAGGGCTTGGAGGCCTTGCTCGAAATCTTGCTCCTTGCCCTCCAGTACGATCGCCGCCGATGGGGCGAGCGGGTTGGTGTCCATCGCGGTGACGAAGATGGAGTTCGGTTCTCCATCCGGCGGAGGGACCTTGCCAAACGGCCTTGTGCGAAGGCAGGTCCATACGCCCGACTCGATGAGCAGCGTGCGGATCTGTTCCTCGCTCAATTGCTCCGGAGGCGCGCCCGAGTAGCTCTCGAAGGGATGGCATTCATCATCCGCGGGAGCCCCCGCGCGTTCGTTTCCGCTGAGTTCAATCACGACGGACTGAAGCGCCCGTCTTGCGCCGCGATTAACGGCCGTAAGCGTCCCCGCTCCCAAGGCGGTGTAGATTACCCCGGGGGTCTTCTTGTCCTCGAATAGCGGCTGGCCGCGCTTGACCTCGCTGCCGGGCTCGACAAACATGGTGGGCCGCATCCCCACGTAGTCCGCGGCCATGAGCGCCACGCGGCTCACTGGGCGGGCGGGCTCTATGCGTTGCTCGGGCTCTCCTGTTATGGGGAGGTCCAAACCTTTCTTCAATACATGTAAGGCCATGGGTTTGCTCTATCCTGGTTGCTTCCCCACCCGTTCGGCGGGATATGCCGCGCCGCCGGGGCAATTTGTAGTCATCGTGCTACGTGTTCGAGCGTGTTTTCATCACTCCAATGCTCCTTGGCTCGCCGCGCCGGGCGAAAACTACCCGTCTCGGCGGATCGGAAACGTGCTTGTAACCTGGTGCGCGTTGCGAAAGGAATCGCGTGCGGCCGCCGGGAGGTCACGATGCGAACTCGAGGAGTCCGCATCGGAGCTGCTCCGGCCCTTACGGGTGGGGCCATCCGGCGTCCTCGGGGGACGTTCGTGGTGGCGTTCGCGAGAGTAGCGTACGCCGGGCGCGCCTTTCCCTCATTCTCTGCAATTTCGGAAGTATCTTGCCAAAAAGCCTGCCCCAAAAACAACTGCCGTTCCACCCTTATGCCCGAACCATTCCAGGCCAAAAAGGCCTCGCGCGCTATTCGCGAACTGGGTTGCGCCATGTTGGGCGCTATTGTATCATGCGGGAATAGCGTTGGGAGGCCAACGCGCTGTCCGCGTTGGGCAGCTTCGCAACGATGTTGCTTCTCCAAGCGAGGGAGACGACTCGTGAACAGTGTTCAGTCGGAAGACGAACGGAACAAGCAAGCGAAAGGAGGATGAACCATGACGAAGAAAGCGTTAGCGCTAGGCTTGGCGATGGGCTTGGTGGCGGGTTTTGCCGCTCAAACCGCGGATGCCCAGCCCGAGAACGATTCGCCGCACGTCCACATCGACCTTGACATGGACGAGCAGCGGGCGGAAGTCCACATCCGGGGCGAACATTTCACCACCTACCAGTTCGGGGACGACTCCCGCATTCCTCATCTGTGGCCCATGTATGCGGAAGACGGCGTGACCATCACGAGGAACTACCCCATGGGCGAGGATGAGCCCGTGTCCAGCACGGACCACACGCACCACGTGTCGTTCTGGACTGCCTTCGGCGATGTGAATGGCTACGACCATTGGCATGGCGAACCCATCGTCACGCAGAATGTGGAAGCCGAATCGGGCGACGACTACGGTTGGATCCGCGCTGAGAACGTGTGGCCCGATGGCGACGGAGAGCCCATCGTGGACGAGACCCGCGAGTACCGCTTCTATGACACGCCGGCTCATGGACGCATCTTTGATCATACCGTGACGTTCACGGCGTCGTACGGCGATGTTTCCTTCAACGACGACAAGGAGGGCATGGTGGCCTTCCGTATCCGCCCCGAGATCCAGGGTAACGAAGCGGGCGTGCTCACCAACTTCGAAGGCGAACAAGGCGAGAGCAACGTTTACGGCACGCCTGGGCCTTGGATGGATTACTCCGGTCCCATTGAGGATGTGGGCTATCGCGGCATCGCGCTGTTCAGTCACCCCAGCAATTTCCGGCAACCGGCCTGGCACGTGCGCGACTACGGTCTCGCCGCCGCCAATCCCTTCGCCCTGTCGGATGTGGCCGGGCTCGATGAAGACGGAACCTACGTGCTTGAGGAAGGCGAAAGCTTGACCTTTATCTTCCGCGCCTATGTGCATTCAGGCGATGTGGAACAGGCCGATGTGGCCGGGCAATACGAGGCATTCGCCGGGACCGACTTGGGTGGCGATAACTGAGCCTCCCTGAACGGAAAGAACTGGCCCAATCGCGGGGGGATGCGCAACAGCGTATCCCCCCGTTCCCTGTTCTGGGGTCCGAGCAACTTTGACAGAGGGCGGTGGATAATAGACGTTAGACGTAACGGAAGGGGGGGCGTGTGATGTCGAATGACACTGATGTGGATCCCCAGGAAACGATCCACAGAATTGACGGGCACCTTCATCGGCGCATTCCGATCCTCGATTCGAGTGGGGAGGTGGTCGAGCATGTGCTCCGGCCGCTCATGGTGAAGCTCCATGCTCGAGATATCGCCCAGATATGCGTTGGCACCTCGATCTTGGCCATCCCGGTGGCTTTCACTGAAGAAACCTGGGACCTGGGCCGGACCCTGCCTCTTGCGAACGTGGCCGCCTTGGCGTTTATCTCCCTGGCGTTCATCGCGCTCTTCGTGCACCTCCACTTCTATCGGGGCTTCCTCGGCCAGTACATGTTCGACTACGTGAAACGCGTCGTGGCCATATACGTGATCTCGCTGTGCGTCGTGGGTATGCTTCTGACCGTCATCCAGCAGTGCCCCTGGTCGACGGACTGGCTTATTGCCGTGAAGAGGATCGTCATCGTGGGCTTCCCGGCATCTCTGAGCGCCACGGTCGCCGATGCCTTCAAGTGAAGGGCGTCCAGTAGACTCGGACCGTGGGTGTTCGAGGCGCGTTGTGTTTATTGGCGCAACTCCAGAGTTGGTCCATCTTGTTAATCTTGTAAATCCTGTCCATGTGAAATGCCAGACCAAGAGCTAAGGAGGAACGATGATGAGCATTCGCAGTATAACTCAAGGTTTGGGGCTGGTCGCCGTGATGGCGGCGGCTGCAATTTCTCTTTCTGTCCATGGGGCCGAGGAGTCTCTAGACCTTCAGGCCATCCAATGGGATGCAATGGGGGATACCGCCCCTGCGGAGGAGATGGATTTCGATGGCGTCAGCGGCGTGCGGTTGCCTTGCAATTTCGAAGGGACGAATTTTCCGCGCGCCGGTTGGGATGCGAGGGTCGAGCTGGACCTGTCGGAAGCGTCGGGACTCGAAATCGAGATGCGATGTGCCGATCCCGCACCGATAGCCTCCGTCACCGTTTACCTGCAAAGCGGGGGCGGCTGGTACCGGGCCACGGCGGAGCTGCCTGGCGAGGAATGGACCACCATACGCATCCAGCCGGAAGCCAGCGGAATCGAAGGCTCACCGGAGGGCTGGAGCCAGATCTCCACGGTGCGCATTGCGGCGTGGCGGGGTGTTGATCAGGACACGCGGATG
>SKRY01000243.1 GCA_007118235.1 Candidatus Hydrogenedentota bacterium
ATCGCAGCTCCGCATGCCGTTGGCGAGGGTCCGGGCCGTGATGGAGAGGACCTTGTCGCCGGCCTTATGTCCGTGAGCCTCGTTGATTCCGTCGAACCCGTCAATGGCCATGAAGAGCACCGCCAGGCGGCCGCCTTCTTGGTTGAACTCCTGGACCCGCTGCCGCAGCACGCGCTCCGTGTACGTCCGGTTCGCCACGTTGGTCAGGCTACAGGTCAGAGCGGGGAGTTCGGACTCCCGGAGTTGGCGAAGGGCCGCCATCTCCGCTGTATTGTCCTGAAACGATTGAATGGCTCCCGTGATGTGCCCCTCATCATCCCGGAGTGGGGCCACCCTGATCTGCACGGGCATCCGGTATCCCTTCTTGTGAAGGAGATAAAGGTTGCTTTTTCGCTCCTTGCCGTCGCGCATCGTGGCTGCCAATGGGCAACGGTTCTGACACAGCAGATTCGCTTGCTCGTTCACGTGCATGAGGATGTTATCGGAACAACACTGCCCCGCGACCTCGGATTCCCGATAGCCGGTCAACCGCTCAGCGCCGCGGTTCCAGTATTGGATTCTCCGTTGGCGGTCAACGATGTAGACGCCCTCGAAGAGGGTATCGAGCAGTGTCTTGATAAGCTGCGGCGTTTCCATCATGGCGGACACGTTCATGGGATTCATCTCATCAAATTGGACGGCAATTCAACGGAAACCGGGAATGATTGCTCCGGGATACGCGAAACCGCCGTGCTTCGTCCATGGAACACGGGATAATGCCTTGCTTGCGATGGCGGCGAAAGAAAGTGAAAGCCGCCTATCCTCGCATCTTCGCTTAGTGTACCAAATTGGCCGGTTGGGGCAAACCGCGAAGACGCCAACGCATTTGGTGGAGATGAGAAGCGGGCGGGACGGTCCCCAGCATTGTGGAGGAGCGCCCCGCCCGTGAATCCGCGTTTAAGAAGGTGAGGGGTTAGAGTTCCGCCAAGTCCCGCGCCACATCGGTCTGGTAGGCTTGCCATGCCGGGACGATGCCCGCCAGAATCCCGACGACCGCGACGGCGGCGAAGGCGGTGAGCATCTCGGCGGATGGAAGCCCCCACACGTCGATGACCAGCCCGTAGCTCCAGGTCAGTTGGATACCGATGAACCAGGTCACGATGTTGCCAATGATCCAGCCGGTCACGATGCCCAGCACGGTTACGAGAAACGCTTCAATGAGAACCGAACCCACGATTTCCGGCGCCGACGCGCCCAAGGCCCGCATGATCGCGAGGTCGCGTTTGCGTTGGAGAATGCTCAAGTACAGTCCAATGAGGATGGATAAGGCTGCGATGATCACCACGAGGTAACCAATGGCGAGCAACACGCCTTGGATCGTGCCCAGCAGGTTCTCGTAGAGGTCCCAGATTTCCATGACGGGAATGGCCGCCATGGCGTGCAGGGTCTCGTTGAACTCCGAGCGAAGCGAAAAGCGATCCGCCGGCGTATGAAGGCTGACCAGCACCGCGGTGACTTGGTCGCCCATCAAGTCCGCGGCGTCGCCCGCGGGATCGGCCTGTACCTCGACTTCGTGATCATGGCCGTCATTGTGGTCGTGGCCGTGATCGTGCCCGTTGTCATGCCCGTGGTCATGGTCATGCACTTTCCAGATGGATTCCAACGTGGTGTAGATGGCGCGATCATTCGGGGAATCGGTGGCCTCGAGGATCCCCACGACTTCGTAGGGATGGGCGTCGTGCGTCTGGGCAAGGTGCTCGGGCATTTCCAGGAACCCATGCACGCCCGCGAAGGTGTCGCCGATTCCAAGACCGGTCCGGCGGGCCACCATGCTGCCGATCACCGCTTCGAAATCGTCCTCGAAATAGCGTCCCTCGGCAATCGAGAAGAGCGGTTCATCACGGATGTGCTGGGGAAAGAAATCGAAGAGTTCCCGGGTCGTGCCGACGATGCGGTACCCCTGATACGTGTCGCCCAGCCCAATGGGAAAGGCCTGGTTCACGGCCTCGTGATCCCGAACCTGTTCATACTCTTCGTAGGCTATGTTGCCGGTGGGCGTGTCCATGAAATAGACGCTGCTCAACACCAACTGTAATGGACTGCCCGCCGCCCCCACGACCAGGTCGTAGAGTTGGCCCTCCTCGACGAACCGTTTCTCCGTTTCGTCGCGCAGGGTGAGCACGCCCGTGATCAAGGCGACCCCCAAGGCGACCGACAGGACCGTGAGGATGGTGGTGAGCCGACGGTTCCACATGTATTGCCATGCCATGCGCCACAAACTCATGCGTTCGCCTCCTTAATCAGCTCGGAACAGTCAAACTGCTCGTTCAGCCGCTTCGCCAGCTCTTGCTCGTGGGTCACCATGAGCAACGTCACCCCTTCCTCCCGGCATAGATTCAGAAGCAAATCCATGACCGCGGCCGAGGACCGGGGATCGAGGCTGCCCGTTGGCTCGTCGGCGGCGACGATCTTTTGCTTATTGGCGAGCGCCCGCGCGATGGCCACTCGCTGCCGTTCGCCGACGCTGAGGGAGGCGGGCTTGCTGTGAAGCCG
>SKRY01000291.1 GCA_007118235.1 Candidatus Hydrogenedentota bacterium
CTTCTTGGTGTTCCCATGGAGGTCAAGGATGTAGATGTCGTCAAAGGTATCCATGAGGCTTTGCCGCATGCCGCGGAAGGTGGGATTGTCCAGGTAGCCATGGTTGCTGATGAAGGCCAAGACGCCGTGGCCGGTTTGTTCGATGCGCCACTGGCCGAAGCGGATAAACTTCACGTAGTCATCGTTGAGCCACTTCGGGTTGCGTTCGCCCAGGGGTTTGCCGTCCACCTTGAAATAGTCCGCGGTCTGCGTTTGGTCCGTCGCGTCGCGGCCCCGCATAAGCCCATGGATCCATTCTCCCTTGTTCTCCGAATGGCCGGAGTAAGGGGGGTTGCCAAGCACAACCATGACCGGCGCCTTGGCTTTCACGTGACCCGCGCGCACGGCCTCTTGCGCTATGGTCTGGGCAAAGGGGAGAAGGTCGCCTTCGGCGAAGGCGCGTTCGAGCGTGTTGGTGAGATAGACGCGCACCCGTTCGCCGCTGCCAAACTCGTAGCCCGTTTCCCGGAGCTGAATCCCAAGCTTCATATGCGCCACGGCGTAGGGGGCCATGAGCAGCTCGAATCCGAACAAACGGGGGAGAAGATGCTGACTGACGTAGCCGGGCCATGTTCCCCCTTGCCCGCTAGCCAGCATTTGCTGGTGGATCTGATCGATGACGCCATGGAGAAAGGTCCCCGTGCCCGCCGCCGGATCAAGAATGAGCACGCGATGCGTTTCTTCTTCGCGATGGGGGCCGTCCTCAAGCGTTGTTGTGACGGTGGTCTTCTCCGTGGACGCCAAGCCGTCCCGAAGGGCGAAGTCCCGCTTCAGGATAGCGTCCACAGACCGGACGATGAAAGAGACGACGGGTTCTGGCGTATAGTACACGCCCCGCGTTTCCCGCAGCTCCGGGTTATAGGCGGCGAGAAAGGTCTCGTAGAAGTGAACGACGGGATCCTCTTGGCGTGTGCGCCGGCCGAAATCCTTGAGGATCGCCTCGATATCGGTCTTGTCGAGCAGCGCCGCCACCTGATCCACAGCCCAAGCAATGCTCGCGTCCAAGCGGGGACCGGCCATGTACTGGAACATCTCTTGCAGGAACGGATTGGTCTCGGGAATCTCGAAGACCGCGGTCTGCCGTGTGAATGCTGTTCCGCTATTGCCATGGTTGCATCGCGCGGCGAAGAGACCGTAGCAGACCGTTTGGGCATACATGTCGGCAAAGCCGGCCTCGTCCAGTTCATGAAGAAGAACGGTGCGGAACCCCTCCAACTGGCTGTGCAACGTCCCCTCGGAGGCCGCTTCTTGCTGGAGGCTTTGAACGATGGCCTCCGCCAGCAGACGCGCCGTCCCCGCCAAGCGTCCGGCCAAATCCTTGGGCGTGTTGATTGCGGCAAGGTCCGCGTCGAGGAAGGCGGCGTAGACGGCGTTGAAGGCGTCCGCGCCCTCCGTGTCCTTGTGTAGCTTGCCGCTGGGCTCTTGGCGCGCGAGTCTCGCCGGCTGGACAAACGCGCCCTCCTTGTACCAGCGGAATTCGAGGTAGTCCGTTAGAAGCAGGTTGGGCAATCCTTCGAGGTAGCGCTGGAACTGTTCTGTTTTCTCCACACCATCGAGGTGGGTCCCCACATCCTTGGCTTCCAGATGGCCAATGGGCAGCCCCTTCCGGCTGATCACAAAATCCGGCGCGCCGCACGCAATGCGCTTGGGCTCGTTCGTGGCCTCGGTCTTCTTTTGGGAAAGCGCTTCCAAAAGCGTCTTTAGCGCGGGACGCAACGTGTGTTCGGTCGCGTCCCCCCGGCGGAGGGCTTGTTCGACTTCCTTGAGATAGGCCTCGACGGCGGCTTTCGCAGTGTTCTCTTGGGTCATGCTGTCCATTTCGAGGGTTGAAGCAGTTTCCGGCTGGCGGGTGAAGTTGGCCTGATTCTAACGCACCCGGCCGCGAAGACCAAGAAGAAAACCGTTGATGCGAGGATACTGCCCCGTTCCCATTTGCAGGCGAGCCGGGGCGCGGGCTATAGTATCATGCAATGTTGACAGTCAATCGCACCGAGGCGAATAGTTCATGAGTATTGATTACCAGGAAATTCTGAGGGCTCTCTTGCGGCGTTGGAAGTTCATTGTCGCCGTTACGGTGGTGGTGGGGCTCTTGGCCGTGGTCAAGGAACTGGCGTTTCCTCCCGGATACAGGGCGGAGACCGTGGTCATGGTCACCGGCCTGAAGTTGGGTTCGGCCTTCGACGAGGAACAGGCGAATATCTTGGCGGACTACATCCCCGAGGCTTTCAGTCCGCGTGTGTATGGGAATCTTGTGGGGTCACCCGCCGTCATGGGGCAGGTGTTGGAACGGTTGGTTGAGGCCGGGACGTTTGACGGAGCCCCGCCAGCCTTGGACTCCTTTTCCGGGAGACTACAGATCCAAGTCGATGAGGTGGATCAGACGACTCGCCCCATCACGTATTCGCCGCTCATCACCCTGTCGGCCGAGGCGCCCACCGAGGACGAGGTGAAGGCGATCGTCGATACCTGGGGCGCGGTGGCCGTCGAGGTTTCCAGTCAGGCCAACCGGTTGTTGCTCGCGGGGGCGGACAGCTCGCTGGAACGTCAGAAGCACGCCCAACGGGAAGAGCTGGAGGCCGTGTGGGAAGAACTGGAGCAAGCGCGGGCCGAGTACGATGTGGAGGTGCTGCGAAATGAGCTGACGCGTTTGGCCGAGCTTGCCAGTGACCTCAATCGCGATCGCACGGAGCTTCTGGCCGAATTCGAGGGGGCCGAGGAAAGCCTACGCTCGATACAGGCCAATCTGGAAGAGGAAGAGCAGTTCGTAACCCTATTCCAGTCTCCCACCGATGTGGCGTACTTCATTGCGCACGAACTCCAGCGTGACCGAGCCTTCGAAGGAAATCCCATCGAGGAGCGGGGCATGATGCGGCAAGAGTTGAACGACGCGTACTGGGCCCAGAAGCTCGAGGAGAAGAGGACCCTGAACCAGGTCGCCGACATGCGCGCTCAACTCAGCGCCATGGAGCGCGAGCGGAATAACGTGCGTGAGGATCAGAACGAGCTTACGGCGCGGTTGGCCAGACACGATCGCACAATCACCCGGCTGGAGATGGAGGAGGAACTCGCGAAGCAAGTCTACCAGCAGATCGGGCTTAGCCGGGAGATGGTGAAGGCCGCCAGCGATATCATCCATGGCCGGACGGATGCCGACATCGGAGCGCTGGGACTCAACCGGCTGACCGGCCCGGTCTATCCCGAGTCGGCCACCGGCGTGTTGGGCCGCCGGGGACGAGTGATGTTGTCGGTGATGTTAGCCCTGGTGTTGGCGGGCGCGTTCGTGGTGGGCAACGATGTCGTGAGGCCTCGCGTGTACGAATTGGCGGGTCAAGACACGCGGTAGCGCTGAAGTCTCGGGCCGGGGCGGTTGCTTTTCGTGAGGGGCTTTTGACAATGAGAGGATGCGTTGACGTTATTTCATGGTGATGCGTGTAATCAAGCGGCGTATTGGATGTTCGTGGACAATCATCGCCGGTCTGTTTGTGGTTATCTCTAGCGCATGGTCCGGCGCTCCGCCATCGGATGACGCTGTGACGGGATATGCGCTCAATCACCTGATGGTGCAGCCCGGGAACCAGGATTTTCGACGCGTCTTCCTTGGTGTGACGTTGTGGCAAGGGGGGCGGGAACTTGAGGGATCGCCTGCTGTCGTTGGGATCGGGAGCCCCCTGCTTGTTGAGATTCAGTGGGAAACAAACACGGCTGACACTGCGGAACCCGCCGTCGAAGTAGGGTTTCTATCGCACAATAACCGCTTTGTGCGCTCATTGGAATCGGAACCACTCCCCGCCGCCGATGAAGCCGATGCTCCACGGCCAGGCGCCGTGTCCTGGAGCCGGCGCCAGTTGGATCTAGGGCCCGTGCTCGGCGAATACAGCGGGCTGGGTTATCTGGTTTTCTACCGTCCGCTCCCTGGTCCCGACATCACCCGCCGGGAAGCGCTAGAGTATGCGCCTGTCTTCATCGAGGCCCTGCCGAGGAGGCGCACGGTCTCCACGAACGAATATGGGCGTTTCTTCCCGGAAGACCATGTCAGTTTGGATACCAGCGTGCGCTTGGGGCATGGCGCGGAGGCCGTGTTGCATTTGGACGACCCGCTTGAGGCGCACGGAGGATTGGGCCTGATTTCATCCTTCGGATACGGTTCCGAGCCGCAAGGTGAGGCCGTGGCCGTGCTGGAGTTCCTTCGAGACGGGGAGTTGCTTCACGATGAGACGTTGCGGGCTGGCGTGCACACGGCCCGCGCGGATTACGACTTCAATCCCGACAGCCAGAATCACGAAAAGATTTCCATCATTGAGTCCACGGAGGCCGACTACCTCAGTACGCGGGGCACGCCCTTCATGCGGCATAAATATGTGACAATACTCAACCCAGAACGTCTGGCGGCGGCCGATTCCTTACGCATTCGCTCACGTAGTCCCGTCATTCTGGAAATTCACGACCTGGTCCTCACGGACTAATCAACGGGTCTGATGCAACCTCCAAACACAACTGGCGATCCCGCCGCCGTACACCCCGCTCCAATTGCTCTGTGGGTGCTGGGTCTTCTTGGCGTTGCAGCGGCCGCGTTGCTGCCTGTCTTTTTGGGCGAAGCGGGACTAGTGGCGGCGCTCTTGGTGTTGGTTGGCGCCATCGCGGCCCCGATGCTGGCGCCGTTGGCGGCTGGGTTGTCACTCGTTTTTCTGGCCGCCTTGTTGGGATTGTGCGTCGCCATGAGCGAATGGCCCGTTCATATCATGGGCGTACGAATGTACGGGGCCGATTTCGCCCTCTATTTCCTTGTTGTGGCCGTCTACTACTGGTCGTGCTATCCCGAACACAATCCGCAGCTGCACTTCGGTGAGCCGCGTCCGGGCTGGGAGCCGGCGCTGATTACTATTCTGCTCGTCATGGCGGCATATGGCATGGTTTCGCTCGCGCTGGGGTTCATGGCGGACCATGCGCCCCGGGACATATTCGGGGACTACCGCAGGCTGTACTTCTATCCCTTGGCGATGCTTATTCCACTGATGCTACCCCTAGCGAGAGGCCATGTCGGCGGGCTCCGCGCCGCCATCCTGGCCGGGGGCGCGCTCGTGATGCTGACTGGGCTTTACCGGCTCGCCACGGGACAGACTTGGCATGAGGACTACTACGGACAAATCGAAGTTGGCCCCATTCAATTGCGTCTGCTCTCCCAATTCGAGATCGCGACGCTGGGGTTGATTCTGGGGCTTTCCACGGCCCAGTTCCGGATCAGCCGGACGTGGACGCGCTCCTTCGTGGCAATCGCGATAGGAAGTGTGGCGTTGATGTTCCTGTTGATCAGCGGCTGGCGCTTGGCTTTGCTGTATGCTCTCGGCGCCCCTGTCGCCGCGCTGTTCTTCCTGAGTTACGCGCGGCGGGAACGTTTACGAGGCTTCATAATCGCACCGGCGCTATTGGTGGTGGTGGGCGTGATCGGGACGGGCATCGTCTTCTGGACGTTTCCAGATCAAGCGCGGGACACCTTGCGCACGATTCAGGAACGCACGTTCGAGCGGGGCTTTCAAGAGGACCAACGCTACTATGCGTGGGGCAAGAGCTTGGAGCTATTCGCCGAGAATCCCGTGTTGGGCATGGGGATCGGACATCAACTCGAATTCTTTCAAATGACAAGCAGCGGCGAATTCCAGTGGAACCAATCCACGGCGCACAGCATCTACTTTGACATTCTGTATCAGTCGGGTTTGATTGGCATGGGCCTCTTTCTATTGTTCCATGGGCTTTTCGTGCTCCATGTGTTCCGGCGAAGCCGTGAACTCAGTCCACAAGCACAGGGGCTGACGGCCGGTCTAATGGCGGGCTACGTCTGTATCATGGCGGTCAACGGCCTGCAGCCCCTCCAGACGGGGGCCGCGGTGACTCTGTATCTGCTCATGGGCTTCACCCTGTTTCTGACCCGTTTTCGGCCAGAACCCGCGGCGCAGCCATGAGCAGTCTTGAGCGCACGGCCAAGCACACTGTCATCTACATGCTGGGGCTCATGGCCAACCGGGGCGTGGCCTTTCTCCTCGTGCCACTCTACACGCGAACCTTCGAACCCAGCGTGTTCGCCACATGGGATCTCGCCACGACGACCATTATCTTTTTGGTTCCCCTGTTCGAACTCGGCATGGCCAGCGCGCTCGTGCGCTACTATCATTTTCACGACTACGCTGAGGATCGGCGTAAGGCGATCACAACGGCGTTCACGTTTGTGCTTGGTTCGAGCATCATCTTTTTCGGGCTGGCCTTTGCGTTTGCCCCGTGGCTGGCTACCGCCATATTTGGAGACGCCGAACTCACTCATCTGGTAAAGCTTGTCGCTGTAACGGTTGCGCTTACGGCGATTACGAACCAATTCTTGTCCTTGCTACGAGCGCAGGAAAAGAGCATAGCGTTCAGCACTCTCAACCTCGTTCGGGGGAGTATGGGGCCTGTAGCGATTCTGTTTTTCATTTTAGTCTTCGATTTCGGATTGCAGGGTGTGCTATGGGGTGATATAGTCGGCATCATAGGCATGGGGGTGGTGGGGTTGTGGTTGACCCGTAGGGATATTGGACTGGGAATCAGCTATAGGCAGTTAAAGAGCATGCTCGCCTTTGGGTTACCGTTGATCCCCTGGACACTAACGATATCTATTATTACACTGTCCGATAGGTATTTCTTGCGGGTCTGGAGCACGATGGACGAATTGGCCGTCTACAGCTTGGGGGCGAAGATCGGTATGATCATGACACTCTTTACCCGCGCCTTTCAGACTGCCTGGCCGGCCTCGGCCTATAGCATTGCGAAAGAAGATGACGCGAAAGAACAGCTCGCCAGAGGCGGGCGCTACGTCTTTGCTGCCGCCAGCCTACTGGGCGCCACATTGGCTTTGGCAGTACCGGAACTCGTAGCGGTTTTTGGGGGAAGCGATTTCTACAGTCCTGCGATTTATATTGTTCCGTGGGTTGTCTTTTCATATGCTCTATACCAACTCACACTTGTGCTACTTATAGGGATTACGATAACGCGCAAGAATTACTACATCATGATACTCGCCATTGGCGCAGTGATGGCGAAACTACTCCTGTCATTTGCGCTCATTCCCCGTTACGGCGCCTATGGAGCGGCGCTTTCAACGTTTGGAAGTTTTGGTTTGTTAGTGACGTGTGGTTATATCGTAGCGCAACGAGTTTACTTCGTTCCTTATTCGCTAAAACCGATAGCGCTTTTTACGTGTCTTGTGGTAGTGTTCAGTGTAGTTGCATTCTCAGTTGCGAATGAAGCGAGCCTTCAAGACGCCACGGTTCGTCTGGTTCTCCTAGTAGGTCTTCTCGCGGCGCTGCCAGCGATCGGTCTGATAGAAATGAGTGTAGTAAGACAGGTCGGCAAATCTTTAGGACTGGGTGTCACACGATGGAGGCGAAAATAGCTCCATTTTGGCGCTTCCCCTCTCTGCCAACAGAGTTGAGACAGTTACTTGCCGTAAATTAGTGTAGAGGGCGAGGAGCGGCTGACCATGAAGACACAGCGTGAAAGCGACGAGGTAGCGCGCCTTGATGGCGTGGGTAGTGCCGGAGCCGGGGCGAGGGCGTGGAGTCCAGCGCGGACAAGGTGGCGCCGCGCGATGCGGGGATGTTTCCTATCCCTAACTGGAACCGAGCGCGAGGCGTGGCCCAGGTGCTTGGCGATCTCGGGGGGGGCCGACGTCTCCAACGACAACCCGTTTTCCGAAAGCCAGTTCAAGCCCCTCAAGTACCGGCCCGCGTTCCCCAGCCGGTTCGGCGGCCCCAAGGACGCGCGCGGTGTCTGCGCGGGTTTCTTCGGCTGGTTACAACACCGAGCACCACCATTCCGCGCTCGGCTGGCTCATCCCCGAAGACATGCACTACGGCCGGGACCCCCGGTTGACGGAAGCCGGCCAACACGTGCTGGACGCCGCTTACACCCAACACCCGGAACGCTTTGCGGGCAAGACGCCTCAAGCGCCTTCACTGTCCGAAGCCGCGTGGATCACCCCGCCCAAACTCGGCGGCGAAAAGGAGACCAGGACGTGATTGCGCAACCCGAAGCATGCTACCATAACCCTGCCGGGGCAAACAGAGGCCGCCTTGGTGGGGAGCAACCGGCCAATGGATAACCCGGCGAGGCTCATCGAGACGATGCCTTACGGAGTGGGGCGCGACACCAAACGCATGCCCCGCTCCGCAGCAAAAACACATCGAATTGAAGACCTGCCATGCCTCAAGAAACTCCCGCCCAACGGGCGGAACAAAGCTAAACGAGAGCCCTGAATTGCTCTCTAATTGTTCACACGAACTGTCTCACAATCGTTGTCAGACTCCGGGCTGCCTCACAATAGTTGTCAGATTCCGTGGGGATCTCTCACAATATGATCGGAAACAGAAACAGAATTGAGCTGCGATTTGGACGGAGAAGTAGACAATAGATAGGATGAAGAGATGACACAAGTACTTATTGTGGCGCACAATTTTCCGCCAATGGCAGGGGGGATTGCGCGCTTGGTCTATGATCTTACGGTGAGTCTTCCGCCGGAGGAAGTATATGTACTCGCCCCTCACGGCGTGAGGGCCCACGTTCACCAAGGCTATAACTCGGAAAACCTCGAGGAAACCAAGGCGTTTGACGCCGATCAGCCGTTTGCGATTGAACGGATGAATTATGATCAGCGCTCCTGGTTTCGCACCGTGGTATCTGTGTTGCGAGCGGCGATCCGAGTTATGCGCCTCGCCCGAGACAAGCGGCCTATAGTCCTATACTGCAGCATAGCATATCCTATTAGCGTGACAGGTTTACTTGTAAAGTGGGCTCTGGGCACGCCATATGTTGTGCACGCACTTGGAAGTGAGTTGGTTCGGGAACGAAGCTGGCTGCGGGGTTTCCTTACGCGTTTTCTTTTGCGAAACGCATATCGTGTCGTGGCAATTAGTGATTGGAGCAAGAATACCGTCGCGCAGAAAGGCGTTCCTTCGGACAGGATCGTGGTGATACATCCTAAAATAGATCCGGACCGCTTCAAAGAGTCTGGGGACATGGATTCATTCGCTCAACGTGAGCGACTGGTAGGAAGGCAGATTCTGCTCACGGTTGCGCGGCTAGAACCGCGAAAGGGACACCGCCTAGTCATACAGGCTCTCCCTGAAGTCATTCGGCGGCATCCCGATCTCCTGTACGTAATAATGGGGACAGGACCATGTCGCGCCGAGCTGGAAAGAGAAGCTCAGGCATTGGATGTAGCGGGGCACGTTCGGTTTGAAGAATACCGTGAGGTGGGCAACTTCTATAGAGCTTGTGACATTTTTGTTATGCCCAGTACGTATATTGAGTTTCCCTATCCGGATGTTGAGGGTTTTGGAATCGCTTTTCTCGAGGCAAACGCATGTAAGAAACCTGTAATTGGTTCGGATAGCGGTGGTATACCTGATGCTGTTGAAGACGGTGTATCAGGACTAATTGCTAAAGCGGGGGACGTAGAGGACCTGAAAGAGAAGATCCTAACGCTTCTGGACAATCCCGAATATGCAGCTCAGTTAGGGGAACAGGGATATGACCGAGTCTATCGAGCGTTTCGGATTGAACATATGGGGCAGGAGTTTAGAGAAGCCGTATTAGCGCCATTAGTAGATAATAGAGCAGAGGGGATGGAGGATTAGTGGTATGAAGGATTATCGCATCGCGCTGTATGAGAAATATGTGTCGCAGTTTAAGGATCACACCGTCACACTTAGTTTTGAAGAGAAGAATAGGTTGTGGGCGGCGTTTGAGTACCGGTATTTGCCATATATCCA
>SKRY01000200.1 GCA_007118235.1 Candidatus Hydrogenedentota bacterium
AACATCAGCAGGCATAAGATCAAGATTTCCTGAATACTAGGCATGACGCCTCTAGTTTAACGCAAGTCCCCCGCAAAATGCCACCAGAAATTCGCCTCCCCCGCGTTGCCCTTCACATTCGCCGGCGCTTGTCATCAAACCGGAATATGTTGTCCACGGCGTCCCCCACCTTATCGTGTTCCGGCCGCGAGGCGCGGGCCGTTCGCCCGCGGCGGAGGCTTAAGCGCCGTATGCGCGGCGCGAGCGCCATGTAAGCCAGCCCCACCCCCATGCCGCCAAAGTGGGTGGCTACCGCGATACCTCCGTTGGCGTCCCTGGCCCACATGGCCTGGGCCGACAGCAGATTCATGATCACGACAAAGAGCACAATCGCCCGTGCGTTGATGGGAATGGGCAAGGGAAGCAGAAACAGCTGCCGGTTTGGATACAAATAGGCGAAGGCGATCAACACCCCCAACACTGCTCCGCTTGCGCCCACGACCGGGGGAATGTCGCCATCCATGAGATAGTGCACGCCCTCCGCGAATACACCCGCGCCCCCGCAGATGAGATAGAACCACAGGAATTGCCGCGTGCCAAGCACCCGTTCCACGTCTGGGCCGAATACGTAGAGCCACAGCATGTTAAGAAAAAGGTGAAGCAGGCCTCCGTGGAGAAACATGTATGTGATCGGTTGCCAGACCCAGCCTTGGAGGAAGTGTGGAAAGTGAAACTCCAGCCAAATCGTGACCATTGTACTGCCGGGCGGAGGGGCGGTTGGGCGTCCCCCCCAAAAAACGTACAGCAGGAGCTGCGCGGCAAACACCAAGACGTTCAGCAGTATAAGCCGCTGAACCATCCAAGTGATGCCTTGGCTGAAGCCGCTGGCTTCGAAGCGGCTCTCGAAGTGATACGCGCGCTGCATGGGATGTGACCTGGCTACGTTGCGCCGCTTGTCCGCCCTCAGGTTCGCCCCACGTGGGTGGGGCATGGATACGGCGGCTCCAGGCGGCGGCACATACTTGTTGTTGCGGGATTGACGCGGTAGGACGGTTCGTCCGCCCCTTACCGCCCATAGCCTGACATATTCGGAGCCGCCAGGCAAATCCGGCAACATGCGGTTCCCTTATCCGGCCCCCGCCGCGGACGGGTTCCCGGTTTCAGGGACATCGTCCGGCACAATGGTAAAGGGATAAGGATTCACGAGTTGCATCCGGTTAAACGGAAGATAGATGGCGTGGACCCGACCCACAATCCGGCCGGCGGGTTGGCCGGGCTGAGGCCATGTGCTGCTGTCGTCGCTCTGATTCCGGTTGTCTCCCAGCAAAATCACGTGGTTCTCCGCCACCGTATATGGCGCCATCCGATACTCGATGTACGGCTCCAGGATGTACGGCTCGGAGACATAGGACCCGTTGACGAAGAGCGCGCCATGCCATACCGCGACCTCATCGCCGCCCACGCCCACAATGCGTTTCACCATGTACTGGTTCGGATCCATGGGGTCTTCTATAACCACTACGTCGCCACGGTCATAGCCATTGGCGCTCAATGTCAGAATGTAGTCCCTGGGTTGGAACGTGGGAAGCATGGAAGAGGAAGGCACAAGGAAAAAGCGCATGTCCCGCATATAGAAGAGATAAAGCAGGATACAGGCGCAGATGAGAATGATTATGTAAGCCGTATATCGTGCTCGCGATAAAGGCTGTCGTTCCGTCACCCTTGGTTCCTTTGTTGGGGGCAGCCGCTCAGCCGCCGCCGTTGCCGGCGTCCTGACGCACCCGGTCCTTAAGATTCCGCGCGGCGTGGCTGTCCGGTTGAAGTTCGAGCGCCTCTTCCACACATCGCAACGCTTCATCCCAAGAGCCGCCCCGCTCCCAGGCCCGGGCTTCGTTGAGCCACGTATAAAACACCACATCCTCGTGTTGCGCGTGTTCCCTGGCCCGTTCCCAAGCCGTGGCCGCCTCGGCCCAATCAGGCTCCACCCCGAAATTCTCCGCGGAGAAATACCCTTGGGCGTAATCCTGCAGAAACCTATAGTCGTCCGGTTTCAATTCCGCGGCCCGGCGTGACATTTCCATCGCCTTCTTATAGATGGTTTCACGGTCCCAGCCCTTGATCTCCTGGACCTGCGGGAAATGAACCATATAGAGTTGGGTCACGTTGAACAGAAAGTCGGGATTATCGGGCTCCAACTCCAACGCAGTGTCGATGTGATGGATGCCATCCTCGTATTGTCCCACGTGGCACAGGTGGATCCCCAAGCTGTTGTGGGCGCCCGCGAGTCCGGGATCAATTTCCACGGCCTGGCTCCAAAGCTCAACGCCTTCATGTCCGGATTCCGGGTAGAAGTCGTACAGCAGATCTCCGAGATACATCATCGCGGCCGCATTCTCGGGATAACGCTCCAAAACCTCTTCATAGGCCCGCCGCACTAGGTCGCGGCGTTCCACCGCCTCGGCGAGTTTGTCCTGAACCGCTTCGGTATCGCCTTCCGCTTGCAGCTCGCGGGCGCCTTCCAATATCGTCTCGATGT
>SKRY01000316.1 GCA_007118235.1 Candidatus Hydrogenedentota bacterium
GCGTACTTGAAGCGGCTGGCCACCACGCCCCCCACGTCGGAGTCTTGAGTGACGGCGCTTACGATGGTCGTGTCACTGACCGGGGCGAGATTGTCTCCAAAGACCGCGCCCGACAAGATGGCCCCGAACATGAGCACCGGATCGGCCCCCAAGGCCACCCCGGCGGGGAAGAACAGCGCGACGAACGCGATCACCGTCCCATAGCCGGTGCCAATGCCCGTGGCCAGGAGCGCGGCCAAGACAAAGGTGACGGCGGGAAACAGGGCCGGGCCCACACCCGAAATCTCGGCCAGCCAGCCTAGGCCGTTGACAAAGCCGCCGGCTTGCAGGGTTTGGGCAAACATGCCCGCCCACAACCAAGCCACAATGGCGGTGACGGCCACCTTCTGGGCCATGCCCTCGAAGACGGCGTTGGCGTATTGCGTCCACGGTCCCCGCACGAAAAGCATGCCAATGACCAGACTGATGAGGATGCCCGCGATAAGGCCGGTTGTGTCGCCTATGCGCAGCAGTCCCGTCTGGACAATCGCCCAAAGGATGAACAGTCCAATCGGAATGGCGCTCATGATTCGCCCGCCCCGGAATTCGATGGTGGTGGCGCCGGGAAGCTCGCTCCCGTCTGGTATGGCGGTTTCTGAGTTCACGTTGTTCATTGCTTCTCCTCTTGAATGAAGGCCGTGGTAACCTGGAAGGTAATGCCCCTACAATGGCCGCCTGGCAAGCGTTGCGCCGCCGCGCCGTTGACTCCCCATGTCCGCATCTCGCCAGTCTTGCCCGGCAATCCAGCCGGAACCCCGAAACCGGCGGGAATCCCGCCGGGGATGCGGCTGTTCCAGTAGATGAGTCCATGCGTCCCGTCGCAGTGGAGACCTATCTTGTCATTGAGGTTCAAGGAGCTTTATACTATCACTCATGAACGCTATCTGCATAGCTATCCTACTAGCCGCGGGCGCGGCGGCGGACGAGTCCCGTGAAACATACATTGTTACCCTCACCAATAGCAATGTCTACTATGGGTTCATCGAACACACCGATGAAAGACTCATCCGTCTTGAACTGGACCGGCCCTGGGATCCGGGCCGAATTCGAACCATCAACCGCGACCGGATCATTTCGATTGATCCGGAATCACAACGTGCGCGGGAACGGCGCATTCGCGAGGGCTGGGAAGGACTCGGGCGGGTGCAAACCGAGACGGCCGAAGGGAGGCAGTGGCTCCCTCGGGACGAGGTGCGCTTTGCCGAGCGCGCCCGTGAAATGGCGTTGGCGGAACGCGGCGTCCTGCGGGGCGCGCCCGCGGACGTGACGGCGCTCGGCTTTCCCGAATTGGAGCTAGACGAGGCGGAACCCGCCCCGGAGATCCGCGAGGAAGAGACCAATTTCACGCAAGAGATGGCGGTTTTGGCAAACCTCTGGGGGTTGCACGCAGCCATCGTTGTTGGCGGTCTCGTGGCCGTGACGCTGATCACCCGGTTCATGATTTTGCGGTGAGCAGCGCTGGGAACAACACGCGGATGATGGATCTGCCGGGGCCGGTGGACGCCGTGTTCTTTGACGCCGGGCACACGTTGGTCTATGTGTATCCGTCGGTCGGTTCCGTTTACGCCCAGATAGCCCAGGCCCACGGCGTGGAAGCGGATCCACGGATACTGCAAGAGGCGTTTCGCGCCCAATGGCGGCTCGCGGCTGAAGCGCGTCCCACGGAACCGCCTTTCGCCTCGGACTTCGCATCCGAGGACACCGAACGGGCGTGGTGGCGTGACATGGTCCAGAAGGTGTTCGCCGCCCATCCGGGACTTGAAAGCTTCGGGGATCGATTTGACGCATTCTTCGATGAACTGCACCAGCACTTCGCGGCCCCGGATGCATGGCGGGTGTATGACGATGTGGCGCCTACCCTTGAGCGCTTGAATGCGGCTGGCCTCCCCTGCGCGGTAGTCTCGAACTGGGACTCGCGCTTGCCTGCCCTGCTCGAACGATTAGGACTACTCCATTACTTCGCCCTTGTCATCACCTCCGCCCAAACTGGGTGCGGCAAACCCGATCCCCGTATTTTCGAGGCGGCCCTGGCCCGCCTGAACGCGGCGCCCGAACGGACCGTGCATATCGGGGACTCGCCCGTGGATGACGCCGCGGGCGCTTGCGCCGCTGGACTGCGTCCGCTCCTCATTGATCGCCAAGAACAATACACCGGCGGCTATCCCCGCCTTACCGCCCTTACCGAGCTTCTCCCCCTGCTCGGCCTGGAGTGAAAGCGGTTCGTGTCGCGCCAAGGCGGTAGGCAGCGCGGTAAAGCTTCGCCCGAACGGACCTTGAATGTGGACCGTGATTCGCGGCTTGATCCCAACCGGAATTGATTGCTATACTGCACGCGCTTGGCCGGTGTTGTGCGTCTTTCGGGCCGAGTAAGCTTCCCGTAACGCTCAAAACAATACGCGCTTGCCTCGCGCCAAGCGCTGTGAGTTTACTAGTTGGGGCGTAGCCAAGTGGTAAGGCACCGGGTTTTGGTCCCGGCATGCGTAGGTTCGAATCCTGCCGCCCCAGCCATTTCTTTATCTAACCGAAGGGTTCAGCACGCATCACCGTGGCCTACACTAAAGAAATGAAGATTTTTTCCGGACGAGCTTCGGTTGCGTTGGCGAAAGGCATTTGCGCTCACTTGGGCGTGCCGTTGGGCGAGGCATACGTGGGCGCGTTCAGCGATGGGGAAACGCGAGTCCAGATCGGCGAGAACATCCGGGGACGGGATGTGTTCATCGTCAACAGCACGTCGCCGCCGGTCAATGACCATCTGTTTGAGCTGCTTACGCTTATCGACGCCGCGCGGCGCGCCTCGGCGGACCGCGTCACGGCGGTTTTGCCCTACTTTGGGTATGCCCGCCAGGATCGCAAGGACAAGCCTCGCGTTTCCATCACGGCGAAGCTGGTGTCGAATTTGCTCGTGGCCGCTGGAGCGAACCGCGTGTTAACGTTGGACTTGCATTGCGGCCAGATCCAGGGGTTCTTCGACATCCCCGTGGATCACCTCAACAGCGAGAAGACCTTCGTCGATCACCTGTTGAAACGTGAAGGCAAACGGCCGGAAAACATGGTCGTGGTCTCGCCCGACACGGGCAGCGTGAAGCGGGCTCGCGAGGTGGCCAACCGGCTTGAGGCGCCGCTGGCGATCGTGGACAAGCGGCGGCCCAAGGAGAACGAATCGGTGGTCATGAACGTCATCGGCGATGTGCGGGGCCGGCACGCCATGATCTTCGACGATCTCATCGATACAGGGGGCACGCTTGTGCGGGCCGCGAACGCGTTGAAGGAAGAAGGCGCGCTGGATGTCATGGCCTGCGCCACCCACGCGGTGCTCAGCGGGGACGCGGTGGAGCGCATCAACGACTCGGACTTGAATGAAGTCCTGTTTGGCGACAGCATTCCGCTGACCCCAGAGGCCGCGGCAAGCCCGAAGATCCGGGTGTTGCCTTTCGCGCCGCTCATCGGCGAAGCGATCCGGCGCATCCATGAAGAAGAGTCCATCAGTATATTGTTCAAATAGAAGCGTGGTATGAGCGGCTTTTGGCCGCTTTTTGGCGTGGGACGCGGCAAGGCGCGCGCGTCCGCTCACTGTCGTTTTGGAGGCAATCCCCCATGGAACTGCAAACACTGGACGCACTGGTGCGCACGAACCGTAAGAAAGGCGCGGCCCGCAAGGAACGGGCCGCGGGCCGCATCCCGGGCGTTGTTTACGGCGAAGGCCAGGAAGCCGTCAGCATCTCGCTGGATGGGCGTGAATTCGTCCGCTTGCTCCACGGAGCGGGCGGCGAACACGCGGTGGTCGAGCTGAAGATGGAAAACGCCCCGGATAAGGGCGGCCCGGCCATGTTGCGCGACGTTCAGCATCACCCCGTCCGGGACGATGTGCTGCACGTTGATTTCCAACGCATCCGCTTGGACCGCAAGATCGTGACCTACGTGGCTATACACTTGGAAGGCAAGGCCAAGGGGCTCACGGAGGGAGGCGTGCTCGACTATCAGCTGCGCGAGGTCGAGGTGGAATGTCTTCCCGCGGACGTGCCGGAGTATCTGGAACTCGACATTACCGAATTGGAAATTGGGCACAGTCTGCACGTCTCTGATCTCAAGGCGCCCAATAATGTGACCCTCATCACCGAGCCCGACCGGGCCGTGGTGACGATGCTGGCGCCGCGCGTGACCGTTGAGGAAGAAGAGGGCGAGGAAGAAGGACCCGCCGAGCCTGAAGTCGTCGGAGAAGAGAGCGGCGAAGGCGAGGAAGAGGGATAAGGCTCTCGAGGCTTTTTGCGCGGGGTTCCACCGTGAAGGTTATTGCCGGGTTGGGAAACCCTGGTCCGCGCTACCGGAACACACGGCATAACGCGGGCTTCCTCGTTGTGGACGAACTCGCCCGCCGTTTGGGAGTCAGCCTGGACCGGGAGAAGCATCAGGCCGTGCTCGCGGAGGTCTCCCGTGGGGCGGAGCGGGTCGTGTTGATGAAGCCGCTTACCTACATGAACCGCAGCGGCCAGGCGGTCGCGCCGTTCCTCCGCAATGCCCCCAATGGTCCGGGCGATTTGCTCGTGGTGGTGGACGACGCGGACTTGCCCCTTGGCCGGCTGCGGCTGCGGCTCAAGGGGAGCGCCGGCGGCCACAACGGGTTGAAATCCATTATTGAGCACGTGGGCTCTCAAGAATTCGCCCGGCTGCGCATAGGCGTGGGTAAGGAAAAGAACTCATCCGGCTTGGCCGATCATGTGTTGGCGTCTTTTACCCCTGGGGAGCGCGAAACCCTGGAGCACGTCTTGAGACGGGCTGCGGACGGCGTGCTGCTCTATCTGGACGAGGGCGCCGAACGCGCCATGAACGAAGTTAATCAGTCGGGGTAAGGGAGCCATTCCATCGGCCAAGCGGGCGTGGTTCCCGGCGCACCAGGGCCGATCCCCCGCTTTACACTCACTGTTGGAGCGCCGCGGGCGCGGCAATACTTAGCCAGCTTAGGCGGAGATACCATGAGGCATACAATCAGCGTCCTCGTTGAAAATCAGTTCGGAGTCTTGTCCCGGGTGGCCGGTCTATTCAGCGCCCGGGGCTACAATATTGACAGTCTCTGTGTGGGCGTGACCGAGGACCCAAGCGTCTCCCGGATGACGGTGGTTGCGCGCGGGGACGACCGCGTCCTCGAGCAGATCATCAATCAGCTCAACAAGCTGGTCAGCACGATCGAGGTGGTGGATCTCACCAAACGGGACTTCGTCGAGCGTGAACTTGTCATGCTCAAGATGGAAGTCACCCCTCAGCAACGAACCGAAATCATTGAGATCGCCAATATCTTCCGGGCCAAGGTGGTCGACATGGGCAAGGGCGCCCTTACGGTCGAGGCCACGGGAGCGAGCGACAAGCTTACCGCATTCATCGACATGATGCGGCCTTTTGGAATACAAGAACTGGTGCGGACGGGCCAGATCGCCATCGCCCGCTCGCCCAAGGAAGAAGGAGCGGACAACGGCAATGGCTAAGATCTACTATGAGAAGGATTGCGACCTCGGCTATCTGCAAGGCAAGACGGTCAGCATAATTGGGTTTGGCAGCCAGGGCCACGCCCACGCCATGAACTTGCGGGACAGCGGCGTTCAGGTTCTCGTCGCCGAACGCGCCGAGCCCTCGAACAAGAACTATCAGAACGCCGTGGACGCGGGCTTTGAAGTCGTCGACGCTAGCGAGGCGGCCAAGCGCGGAGACATCATCTCCCTCCTGGTGCCCGACACCATTCAGAAGGACGTTTTCGAGAACGCCATTCGCCCCAATTTGACGCCGAACAAGGCGATTATGTTCGCTCATGGGTTCAACATCCATTTTAAGTGCATCGAGCCCCCAAAAGACATTGACGTATTCATGATCGCCCCCAAGGCCCCGGGCCATCTCGTGCGTCACGAATATGAAACGGGCGCAGGCACGCCCTGTCTCGTGGCCGTTCACCAAGACGCCTCGGGCGAGGCCATGAAGAAGGCGCTTGCGTACGGCGCGGGATTGGGCGGCGCCCGCGCGGGTATTCTGGAGACCACGTTCCAAGAAGAGACCGAGACGGACCTCTTCGGCGAGCAGACCGTGCTCTGCGGCGGCTCGGCGGCCCTCATCAAGGCCGGTTTCGAGACCCTCGTCGAAGCGGGATATCAGCCCGAGATCGCCTTCTTCGAAGTCATGCACGAACTCAAGCTCATTGTGGACCTCTATTACCGGGGCGGGCTGGAGTTCATGAACTATTCCGTGAGCGACACGGCGGAATACGGCGGCCTCAGCGTGGGGCCCAAGGTGGTCGGCGAGGAGACGCGCAAGGCGATGAAAGAAGCCTTGGAGCGAATCCAAAACGGCGAATTCGCCCGCGAATGGCTTGAGGAGTATGCCGCGGGATGTCCCAATTTCCAGAAACTCCGGGACGCCGACGCGAATCATCCCATCGAAAAGGTGGGCAAAGAGCTTCGTAAGATGATGGCCTGGATCAAATAGGGCGTACGTTACCGCTTGCCGGACAGGGCGGTATGCCGGGTGGTTACATCCCCCGGCCCTTGCGGGCCTGCCCCCTTGAAAGGGGGAATTCATCCGCTCACCTCTTGGGTGAATGACGGTTCCCCTGATATAGAACAGATCTAACGTAGGCGCATTGGGAGGATCGGTTTGTTGAAACAGTTACTCCAACTGCAGAAACTTGATCTGCAGATCGAGGCGTGCAAGCGCCGCGAAACCGAGATTCCCCAGCAGAAGCGCAAGTACGAGGAACAGCGCAAGCGCCTAACGGATGAGTTGGAAGCCCAACAAGCGCACTACCGCAAGGTGGAGTTGGACCAGCGGGAATGCGAAAGCGACATCGAGCAAAGACAAACCCAACTCAACAAGTATCAGGCTCAGCTAAACACGGTCAAAAAGAACGAGGAATACCAGGCGCTCCTCCACGAGATCGACAACATCAAGCGACAAATCGCCCACAAGGAGGAACGCGTTCTCGAGCTTATGATGGAGCTGGAGTCCTCCAAGGAGCGGCTGCGCGAGGATCGCGAACGCATCGATAGCGAATTGCGCAAACTCGATGAGCACTGCGCCGAGGTGGACGCGGAGCTTGAAGAGGCGCGAACCGAACGGCAGCGCCTGGAACAGGAAGCGGCAAAGGCGGCGGAGGCGGTGGATGGGGATCTCCTCCACCGCTATCGCCGTATCCGCGCGAACAAGAAGTCCGGGGCCGCCGTGGTTCCCCTTCGCGAGGAAGTGTGTTCGGGATGTCATATGTACGTGCTGCCCCAGCTCATCAACGAGGTCATGGCCGGAGAGATCCGGGCATGCAACCATTGCGGGCGTTTGTTGTATTATAGGGATAACTACGACAACGAGACCGCCGGGGCCACGGACGCGGCGCCCTAACAGCCGCCCATCCCGGCCACGGCCAACCGTCAACCCAACGAGGCCAGCCATGCCCTTTCTCAATCGCCGCCGTTTTGTCTCGGTCATTGGCAGGAAAAGCACGGTCCCGGACGGCATCTGGATCAAGTGCCCGGGATGCAAGCAAGCCGTCTACCGTAACGAGGTCGAACAGAATCTCCACGTCTGCCCCACGTGCCAACACCATTACCGCATCAGCGCCCGCCGCCGAATCGAGTTGATCGCCGATGAGGACTCCTTCGAGGAAACCCACACCAGCATCGAGACGGTGGATCCGCTTGAGTTCACGGTGGGCAACATGACCTACCAACAGAAGGTCGAGAAGGCCAAGAGCACCCACGAGATCAAGGAAGCCTTGGTCACGGGACGGTGCGCCATCGAGGGAAATCCCGCTGTTATCGCCGCCATGGATCCCTTCTTCATGGGAGGCAGCATGGGCTCGGCCGTGGGCGAGAAGTTTTGCCGCGCGGCCCGTGACGCCATCCACCATCGCACCCCCTTGGTCGCTTTCGCGGCCTCTGGCGGGGCGCGCATGCAAGAGGGCATCCTGAGTCTGATGCAGATGGCGAAAACGGCCGACGCCGTGCGTGAACTGAACGAGGCCCACGTGCCTTACATCAGCGTGCTCACCGATCCCACCACGGGCGGGGTTTACGCCAGCTTCGCGAGTCTGGGCGATGTCATTCTGGCCGAGCCCAAGGCGCTGATCGGGTTCGCGGGTCCCCGGCTCATTGAGGGCGCGCTTAAGGTGACCCTCCCCGAGGGATTCCAGTCCGCGGAATACCAGCTCTCGAACGGATTCGTGGACCAGATCGTGCCGCGCAGCCAGTTGCGCCCCACCGTGGGCAAGCTGATACGGTATCTGCTCGAATCTTGAATGGCGCCACGGCTACGGGCTTGACGCCCCGCGCGTTCTTGTCCAGCCTCGAGCTATACGGCATTAAACTCGGGCTGGACAACATCACGTGCTTGCTCGATGGCGCGGGACGCCCCCAGGATCAGTTCCCGTCGGTGCACGTGGCGGGCACCAACGGCAAGGGCAGCGTGGTGGCCATGCTGGACGCCATGCTTATGGCGGCAGGCTACCACACTGGGCGTTTCACGAGCCCGCACCTCTTGGAGTTGTCCGAACGTTTTCTCCTAGACGCTCGGGCGGTGGACGACGCGGAACTCGACGAACACATCGCCTTCTACCAAGACGCCGCGGCGGCGATCGATCCCCCCCCCACCTATTTTGAATTGGTTACCGCCGTGGCCTTCCGCATTTTCGCCACGCACCAAGTCGAATGCGCGCTCGTGGAGGTGGGCATGGGCGGCCGGTTCGATTCGACCAATGTCCTCGCTCCCCTCGCGGCCGCGGTCACCAACATCGACCTCGACCACCAGAAGTTCCTCGGCAATACCCGTGAAGCCATCGCGTTCGAGAAGGCGGGCATCATCAAGGCCGGCATCCCCGTTGTAATAGGCGAGGAGGCGGAAGGCCCGCAACGCGTGCTGCGGGAACGGGCGCGAGAGGTCAATGCCCCCGCCCGCATCGTGGGGCGGGACTACCGGTTTTCCGTCAACGATGCCTATATGCACCGCGAGTTCTCCTACGAGGGCGCTTGCTTCCAGTTGGATAGCGTGCGATTGGCCCTGGCCGGGGCCTATCAAGGCGAAAACGCCGCCACCGCCGTCGCGCTAGCCGAGTTGCTGCAACCCCACTTTCCCAAACTAGACGCAGCGGCGGTCCGGCAGGGGCTCGAGACCGCCTGTTGGCCTTGCCGCCTCGAACGCGTCATGGATACCCCGGCGGTGTACATCGATGTGGCGCATAACACATCCGGCGCGGAGCATCTCGCGCGGGAGTTGCCCGCCTCGGTGATCGTCCTCGCGGTATCCTCGGATAAGAACGCCAGGGAAATGGTCCACGCGCTGGGCCCCGCCGCCCACCAGCTCATTCTCACCCAGTTCCCGGGGCCGCGCGCCTTGCCGATCGAGCGCCTTTGCGACGCCGCCCGGAACTGGCCCTACCTATGGGAACCCCATTTTGATATGGCCATCTTCCAGGGATTGCGCCTGGCGGGGACCCAGTACCCCCTTCTGATTACCGGCTCCATCTTCTGCGCGGGAGAAGCCCGCCGCCTCCTTGTCGAAGAACACCACGCCATCCCCATCCGCTTCGCGTAATCCCATATTGAACCGCTTCAGACTTGATGCTAGGCTTGTTAGAGACTCCCAGTCCCTGACGAGTCCTGTTTCATTGGCATGGCCCCGCAACCCTACATCGGCAGGAGACATTCGACATGGCTACACATGAGCATCATTGCGGTTGTTCGTCCTCGGGGTGTTGCGGCGCGCGAGCGCCTGGCGTTACCCGGCGGCAGTTCATGGCTAGC
>SKRY01000167.1 GCA_007118235.1 Candidatus Hydrogenedentota bacterium
GGATTCCGAAGACGAATACCGCCGCAACCTTATTGAGATGACTCCGGATCCCCACGGCATCGTCAGTATGCGGCTCTATCCCCACCACCTCGACAACCGGTTTGGCCGGGACGACGTCACGTACGAAGAATTGATCGAGATCACGCTCGACGCTGCCTCGGACGCGGGCAAAGCCGTCTTCGTGGGCGAATTCGGCGCACGGGCGGCGGAGGGCCTCACCGCAGACGAAGCCCGCGAAACTAACAAGGCCATACTTGACGCCTTGAAGGAGACCGGCGTCCCCCTCGCGGCCATCTGGGTGTTTGATTTTGACGCCCAACAGGACGCGGGGTGGAACATTACCATGGAGAATGACCGCGCGTATCTCCTGGACTGGCTGGAGGCCGCGAATCGGCAGCTCAAGGAATAAGGCATGGCCGTGGTTATCACCGGGGCGTGGTGTGTGATACAATGCGGCTTCCACAAGGCGCGGGGTGAGGGGGGATGTTCTTCACCCGCGCTTCCATGCGGTCAATAACGGCGAATCGAGACGGCCTACGCGGACGTATTCCCCGATTCCGCCGTGTCTTACCGGCTTTCAAACACCTTTTCAAAAACCATGGAACCATGCGTAAGGAGAACGAGCATCATGACGAAAATTACCGGAATTAACGCCAGGGAGATCCTGGACTCCCGCGGCAACCCCACCGTGGAGGTGGACGTACAGCTTTCCAGCGGCTTCTCCGGGCGGGCGGCGGTTCCGTCTGGCGCGTCCACGGGCGAGAACGAGGCCGTGGAACTGCGGGACGGCGACAAGAAGCGGTATCTCGGCAAGGGCGTGACGCGGGCCGTCGAGAATGTGAACGACACGATCGCCCAGGAGCTGCTGGGAATGGACGCCGTGGATCAGCGGGAAGTCGACCAAACGCTCATCGCGCTGGATGGCACGAAGAACAAGAGCAAACTCGGCGCGAACGCCATCCTGGGCGTGTCGCTGGCGGCGGCGAAGGCCGTGGCCACCACCCTGGAACTGCCGCTGTACAAGTATCTCGGCGGCGTGAACGCGCACATGTTGCCGGTGCCCATGATGAACATCCTCAACGGCGGCGAGCATGCCGATAACAACGTGGACGTGCAAGAATTCATGGTCATGCCGGTGGGCGCGAAGACCTTCCGCGAGGCTTTGCGGATGGGCGCGGAGATCTTTCACTCGCTCAAGAGCGTACTCAAGGGCAAAGGCATGAATACCGCTGTTGGCGACGAGGGCGGGTTCGCGCCAAACCTGGGCTCGAACGTGGAAGCCATTGAAGTCATTCTGGAAGCCATCAAGAACGCGGGCTACGAGGCGGGCAAGGAGATCATGCTGGCCTTGGATCCTGCCTCGAGCGAATTTTACAAGGATGGCAAGTATATTCTCGGCGCCGAGAAGAATCCCGAACACTCCGCCGAACAGATGGCGGATTTCTGGAAAGGCTGGTGCGAAAAGTACCCGATCATCTCTATTGAAGACGGCATGGCCGAAAACGACTGGGAAGGATGGCGGATTCTCACCGAAAAGGTGGGCAAGAAGCTTCAGTTGGTGGGCGACGACCTGTTCGTGACGAACACGGAGTTCCTGGCCCAGGGCATCGAGAAGGGCATCGGCAACTCCATCCTCGTGAAGGTGAATCAGATCGGCACGCTGACCGAGACCCTCGACGCCGTGCAGATGGCGCAACGGGCTGGCTACACGGCGGTTATCTCGCACCGCAGCGGCGAGACCGAGGATTCGACCATCGCCGACCTGGTCGTGGCGACAAATGCGGGCCAAATCAAAACGGGTTCGGCGTCCCGGAGCGATCGGATCGCCAAATACAACCAATTGCTTCGCATTGAGGAAGAATTGGGCTCCATGGCGGTGTTTCCTGGCATGCAGGCCTTCTACAACCTCAAGTAATGCAAGCGAATCGACGCGGCAGCGTTTATGTGCGCTTTCGCGGTGAAACTATAGTATAATGGTGTTGAGGGATTGGGCGCCGCTCCTGGACTAGGGCCCAGGCGGCGCCCGTTCCCCAAACACGCGGGCTGGCGGCGCACTCGGGAGAATAAGGCCATGGGTAGATGTCCTGGAATAGGGTATTGGCTGGCGCTGACGGCCGCGGTCGGGGCGTGCGGTCTGTACGCCTGGCGCAAGGATTTGCCAGGCCGCTACGAGGAATACCAACGAAGCGAACAGGAAGTACACGAATTGCGGGAAGAATGGCGCGCGCACCAGAAGCGGCGCGACGCTCTTGAGGAGCGGATTGACGGGTTGGAACACGATCCCGTGGAATTGGAGGCGGCCATCCGGCGCACCCGGCGGATGGTCCGGGAAGGCGAGACTGTCTACCGCGTGGAGTTGCCCGGCGAGTCCGAGGAGGACTGATGACGGTTTGCGGCGGGTGTGGCGAAATCGAACAACGGAGTTCACACGCAACTGACACACGAGATCCAACTAAATAGCCACGAGGAAGCCATCAAGCTGCTGGGCCGAAACGGCGAGTTGCGCAAGCGAATCCAGCAGGACACGGCGGTCCGCATTGTGGATCGTGGCGCTAAGATATTGGTTATTGGCGAAGAGAAGGAAACCGCCATCGTCGGGCAAATGCTGGACGAACTCTTGTCGGCGGTCCGTAAGGGCCACACGCCCGATGTCTCCGATCTCAACTACGTTTTGAACGAAGCGCGGGGGGACAGCGCGGCGGACTTGGGCGCCGTGTTGTCGGAAGCGCCCCGGGCGTTACGGAAAGATATGCAGATTAAGCCGCGCACCCGCGGTCAAAAGGAGTACCTGGACGCTCTAAAAAGTAGCGACGTTACCGTTTGCATCGGTCCCGCCGGTACGGGCAAGACCTACCTCGCCGTGGCGGCGGCGGTGTCGGCCCTTTTGAACAAGCGGGTAAATCGCTTGATACTCACGCGCCCAGCCGTGGAAGCGGGGGAAAGCTTGGGATTCTTGCCTGGGGACTTGCAAGAAAAGGTCAATCCCTATATCCGGCCGCTCTACGACGCATTGTATTCGATGCTGGACGTGGAGCGGGTCCGGCGGCTGGTGGAGCGGGAGATGATTGAAATCGCGCCGCTCGCCTTCATGCGGGGGCGCACGTTGGCGCATTCGTTCGCGATTCTGGACGAGGCTCAGAACACAACCACGGAACAAATGAAGATGTTTCTTACACGCTTGGGTGAAGGCTCGACCGCCGTCGTAACGGGGGACGTGACTCAGATTGACCTGCCGCCGGGAAAGGTGTCGGGGCTGATCGAGGCGCGCCACGTGCTGCGGAACACACCCGGTGTGGCCATTGTGGAGCTGGATCGCGGCGATGTGGTGCGGCATCCGCTCGTTCAGAATATTGTCGACGCATATGAAGCCGACGCGGCGGCGCGCGATGCGGAGTCCCAAGAGGGGCGGGTTCGCACTGACATCCCGGCCACGGATACCCCGGAATGACGCCCGTTCGCCGGCCTGAAGCATCCCCTCAGCGAGATGGCTCCATCCTGAACCGGATGGCGGAGCGTCTCCGTGTGTTTAGCCGCGGCGGCGCTTGGATGGACCGCTTGGTCATGCTTCTCGCGTTCGCCGTACTGGTGGCCGTGCTGGCGGAGTACCCCGGCGGCGGGGACGAGTCCGCGGCGCGTGAGAGCATCGAGACCGAGGAAATCGCCACGCAGGAATGGCAGGCTGCGTTTGCGTTCGAGACCGTGGACTTGCAAGCCACGCGCGAGGCGCGGGAAGAAGCCGCGGACCGCGTTCCCCCCGTGTATATTGTGGACGGCGAGCGCGTGGAGAACCGTATCCGCAGTCTCCGCGAGCGAATCAACGCCTTGCGGGATGAGCGGTCTGCCGTCGAGCACGCCATACGGGAAGCGTTGCTGGCGTCCACGAGCGAACAGTCGGCCGAGGAGGTGGTGTCGCGCGCTGTCCACGATTTCGCGGAGGACTTGAGCGAGCGGCGCTCTTTGTTTCACGATTTGGAAAGCCCGGCCTTGTTGGTCCCGTGGCTAAAACCTCGCATGGATACCCTTCCCACGCGGGTTTTCGCGGATGATGGCGGTGATCGGCCGAACGCGGCCGTGCGGCTGGAGGGTCCGGAACCGGGGGCGATGGAATTCGCGCACCTTTCCGAACTGGCGGTTCATGCGCGCGAGGGACTGGAGCGCGTATTGGCGGGCGGGGTGGTGAGTCCCGGCGCGTTTAGCGGCGCGGCGGAAGCGCGCGCAACGCCTGTGTCCGTTCACATCGTGCGGGATGAGCGAAGCGCTGGCCTTCCCCGGAGCGAAGGAAAGGCCTTGGGTGACGTGCCCACGGTGGGCGATGCCGCCATCGCGTTGGGGACGTTGCTGGAGGAAAGGCTGCAACAACAAGAGCACATGGAAGCGAACGGGGAAGCCGCGATGGACGCCGGCCGTTTGGCTGCTTCCGCGGCCGCCTTGGCGCGGCTAGACCTCCGGGACACGCTGGTTCATGACCCCGTCACCACGGCGAATCACAGGGAGACCGCGCGCAACGCCGTGGACCCCGTCATGAAGTCCATCCGCCGCTTGGAAATCATGCAGGAACAGGGACGCCCCTGGACCGAGCAGTCTCGCTCGGATGTGCGCGCCTATCTTGAGCGCAAGTATGCGAACACGGAGCCCGGGACCGCGGTCTTGGCCTCCTTGGCCGCGTACATGATCTTCGCGGCGCTCGCCCTGACCGCCATTCGTCACACGCTGCCGATGGTGACTGGCCGGCGGGACGCTCCGCGGAAATTCCTGCATATCGCTCTTGTCATCCTATGCGCCATTCTGGTGACGGGGTGGGTGATTAGCTTCGTGGCGCCATCGGGATTCCTGGTTCCCGTCATGGCCGGCGCCGTGCTCCTCGCCATTCTTACCAATGCGCGCTTGGCGGCAATTACGAGCCTGGTTGCCGTGGTAATGCTATCTATCCAATATAATCATGACTGGCGGTTGCTGGTGGTCATGGGGGCCATGGCCCTGACCGGCGTGTTGTCCGTCCACACGGTCCGCCGCCGGGGCGACATGGCCGCCGCGGGCGCCAAGGCGACGGCCGCCGGTCTCGGGGTGATGCTCGCGGTCCTGCTGGCGGCGGAGCCCCCGTTCATCGACATGGCCCCACAGAAGCTGGCGATGATAGCGTTGAACGGCTTCGCCTGCATGCTGATTATTCCCGGCTTGCTGCCCCCTCTGGAGCGGCTGTTCGGTGTGACGACCGACATTCAGTTGCTTGAATACTCGGACTTGAACAACGACCTGCTCAGCCGCTTGGCGATGGAAGCCCCCGCCACGTATTCGCACAGCCTCATGTTGGGGCAGCTCGCCGAGGCCGCGGCCAGCGCGGTGGGCGCGAACGGCTTGCAAGCCAGGGTGGCGGCTTATTATCACGACATTGGCAAGATGCGGCGGCCCGAGTATTTCGCGGAGAATCAGGCCGGGGTGAACATCCACGATGCGCTGCCCCCCCGGCGGAGTGCTCAAGCTATCAGCGCGCACGTGACCGATGGGGCGGCCCTCGCGGAAAAGCATCATCTGCCGACTCCCCTTGTGGACGCGATCCGCGAGCACCACGGCACGACCCTCATTGGATGTTTCTATCAACGCGCCTTGGCGCAGCACAAAGCGGAGGACGTGTCCGAGGAAGAGTACCGCTACCCGGGTCCGAAGCCTCAGAGCCGGGAAACAGCCATCCTCATGATTTGCGACGGAGTCGAATCGGGTGTGCGGAGCATCAAGCACCCCGGCGAACAGCGCATTTGCGAGTTCGTGAACAAGCTCGTGGATGCCCGCGCCGCGGATGGCCAGTTCGATGAATGCGACCTGACGCTGCGGGATTTGGATGTCATCAAGAGGGTGGTTAGTAAACGCGTGCTTACGCATTACCATCACCGGGCCGAATACCCCGAACTGTCTGGCCGGGCCGAGCAGCCGCCCAACGTCATTTCGATGGCCGGAGGGACGGATCCGTGAGCGTGGAGCTGTTGGTGCGGAACGAGTCCAGCATCAAGCGATTGTGCCGGCAAGACAAGTTGCAAAAGCTGGCCGAATACGTGTACAACGGTGAAAGGTGCGCGGGTGAGGCCGAGGTGAGCCTGCTGTTCTGCGATGATGCGCGCATGCGCGAACTCAACAGCCAATACCGAGGCGTGGATGCCCCCACGGATGTGCTGGCGTTTCCCCAAGAGGAATGCCCGGGGGACGACACGCGGGTATTGGGGGATATTGTGATATCGCTGGAGACGGTGGCGGAACGGAGCGGCGGGGATCGCGGCGCCATGCGCCGGGAGGTGGATTTGCTTTTGTGTCACGCCATGTTGCATCTTCTTGGTTACGATCACCAGACCCTCGCCGAACGGGACTGGATGACGCAACGTCAGGCGCATTACCTGGATCTTCCGCTCGAATCGGCATGGATAGGCGGCTCCCCGCATGGCGATGGAGCCGGGGATGAAACGGGAGAAGGAGACGTCGGCCACCGTGAGTGAGGATACAGAGCCCCTGAGTCCTCCTCCGCTTCGAAAACGGCCTTTGCGCGGGCTGGCGGCGATTGGTTGGCCGGTCATCACGGCCGTGCTGGCGGGGCTGCTCATCGGCCTTCATGGGGTGGCGGATCCAGAGCCCGCTCCGGAGTCCGAAGCCATTGAGGTAAACGAGCTGCTGGAAGCGGAAACCTGGGAGGAAGCCCTTGCCACGGCGCCTCCGGAAGCGCGCGAGCCGTGGACCCGGTACATGCCCGTTTCCATGCTGTTCGCTATCGTCGCGCTTCTCGGGCTGTCGGCGTTTTTTTCGGGCTCCGAGACGGCGTTCTTCAGTATACACAAGATCCGTCTGCGCGCCATGGCCGAGGACGAACGGTACACGGCCCGGCTCGTCGCGCGCATGCTGGAGCAGCCCGGCCATCTCCTGACCACGATTCTAGTTGGGAACATTCTGATCAACGTGCTTATCGGCGTCTTGCTTGGTTCGCGCATTGAACAGGTGTTTAGCTATTCCGCCGGTCTCTCGCCGGTGTTGGCCTATCCCATCGCGGTCGCCGTGGCGGCGATCGCCATTGTGTTCTGTGGCGAGATCTTCCCCAAAGTGCTCGCCGTGACCACGAGCGAGACCTTCGCGCGCACAGCCGCCCTTCCCCTGTTGGGCGCGGAACGCGTCCTCGCGCCCCTCCGCGAGGCCGTCATGCGCCTCACCGATTTCATCTTCCGCATCACCGGCTTCCACGAACGCCACGCCGCTCCCTTTATCACCGACGACGAACTCAAGTCCGTGATCTCGGAGACCGAGGTGGCGGGGGTGATCGAGGAGGAAGAGCGCGAAATGATTCGCGGCATCCTCGAATTTAGCAACGTGACCCTGCGCGAGGTTCTCGTGCCCCGGCTCGACGTGGCCGCCATTCCTCGGGAGGCTTCCGTGGCGGATGCCCTCGCCATGATCCGGAAACACGAATTCAGCCGCATGCCGGTCTATCAAGATGATCTCGACCACATCACCGGCGTGCTCATGATGAAGGATTTGCTGCCCCCCTTTGCCAAGGGCAAACTGGATACGCCCGTGGCCGAACTGGCCCGGCCGCCTCATTTTGTTCCCGAAATGATGAAGGTGCAACAGTTCGTGAAGGAAGCGCAGCGCCGCCGCACCCATCTCGCCATTGTCGTTGACGAATTCGGCGGCACCGCCGGCATTGTCACCCTCGAGGACGCCATCGAAGAGGTCGTGGGCGATATCCTCGATGAGAATGAACGGCAGGAAGACGGCCCCGAACATCTGGGCGAGGGCGTGTATCGCGTCGAAGGCGGCATGGACCTTGAGGACCTCAGCGAACTAACCGGCCGCACGCTCGAGGACGAGGAGCACGAGACCGTGGCCGGCTTTCTCATGAATCACACCGACAAAGTGCTGGAGACCGGCGATCAGGTGGAACTCTCGGGGATTCTGTTCACGGTGGAAAGCTGCGACAACAAGCGCGTGGGCCACGTCCGCCTCCAGATTCTGCCCGAGACGAAGGACGAGAGCGGGGAGGAGGAGGCATGATGGCGATCACGCTGGGACTCATCGGGATTTTCCTGTTCACCGTTGTCTTGCAGGGGCTGTTCGCCGGCTACGAGATCGGCTTTGTCGCCTCGAACCCCATCCGCGTGCGCTATTTGGCCGAGGAAGAGAAGAACAGCCAGGCGAAACTGCTCTTCAGCTACATCCAGCAGCCCGACCAGATGCTGACGCTCTTGCTCATCGGCAACAACGTGACGCTGGTTATCGGCACCGTGGCGATCACGCGCGCCTTTGGCGGCTTTCCGTACGCCGAGGCGGCCGCGACCATCGTGGCCACGCCGCTGTTCCTGCTTTTCTCCGAAATTATCCCCAAGAGCATCTTCCGGATCCACCCCACACAACTTTCCTTGGCGTTTCTGCCCGTGGTGCAGTTCTTCTATGTGGGCCTCCTGCCCGTGACCCGCCCCATCGCCCTGTTCACGCGCGGCTTGCTGAGGCTTGCCGGTCACGAGCGCGAGCATCTCAGCCCCTTTATGTCCACCCTGGAGGACGTGCGGATCCTGGTGGACGAAAGCGCGGCCCACGGCGCCCTCGAACAAGAAGAACAGCGCATGATACACAGTATTATCGATCTGAACGACACCCAGGCCAAGGCCATCATGACGCCGCGCATTGATATTCAGGCGTTATCGGACACCGCCACGCGCGATGAGTTGGTGGATCTCTTTGAGCGCTCCGGCAAGACCCGCATACCCATTTACCACGAAACGATCGACACGGTCGCCGGCGTCATCAATGTCTACGATGTCATGCTCGACGAGGATACCGATAATCCCGATATTACCCGCTTCCAGCGCGAGGTCATGCACGTGCCCGACACCATGCCCGTCGACGACCTGCTTACCGCCCTCAAGCGCAAGCAACAGCACCTCGCCATTGTCACCGACGAATATGGCGGCACCGACGGCCTGGTCACGCTGGAGGACATCCTTGAGGAGATATTCGGCGATATACAGGACGAACACGACAAGGAAGAAGAGCCCATCCATCAGGTAGGCCCCCATGCATTCGTCGTGGACGCCCGCATGCCCCTTGAGGAGGTCGCCGAGGCCATCGGGGTTCCCATTGAAGACGAGCAAGTGGACACCATCGGCGGCTGGCTCATGCACGTGGCCGGACGCATCCCCACCCAAGGCGAAGTCATCCGGCGCGAGCAGTTCCGCATGACGGTCCTAGCGGGGGGAGACCATTACATCTCGCGGATTCGCCTGGAAATCGTCCCCCAAGAACGGAAAGACAATGCTGAAAAAGACCAAGCGCCGCCGCAAAGACGTTCCTCCTAGCCGCTTCCAACGCTGGTGGAGCCCCATTTGGCGCTTCACCGTCGCCGGGCTCATGGTCTGGGTCCCCCTCATCGTCACGGTCTGGGTGACCTGGATCGTCGTGAACAACCTCGTGCTCGGCCTGGAGCGCCAAATCGAACACGTCACCACGTACATCAATCTCCTTGGCGCCCGCTACGAGCAAGTGGCCTTTCTCGAGCATGTCGAATACCGCTTTGGCCTCGGCGTGTTGATAGCGTTCGCTTTGTTCTTCTTCACCGGCCTGCTCACCCGCCATTTCGTTGGACGAAAGCTCATCGAATACGGCGAATACATCCTAAACTATATCCCTCTTGTAAGCCGCGTGTACACCTCCGTGCGTCAAATCCGGGATGTGTTTGTCGGGCGCCAAGGCGCCGTGTTCGAGGAGGTCTGCCTGATTGAGTACCCGCGCAAAGAGTTGACCACCGTCGGCTTCGTCACGGCCAAGGA
>SKRY01000390.1 GCA_007118235.1 Candidatus Hydrogenedentota bacterium
CGTCAACAGGGATACGCGGAAGGCTTTGGGCCTTGTTTCGCGCTTCTTCGAGGGCGCTTCCCGTCAACAGCCTGTTGACCAAGCGCCCGCCATGGGGGGTAATCTGCACGTTTCTCCTCCGGATTGAATTAGATGCGCCAAGCCCCCGCCGTTCAGGTAGGAAATGGGAATGCGCGCTGCACGCACGCCACGGGATGCGGAATCGCTCCCCCGCAGAATAAGCGGCAGGGACATCAAGAATGAAGGGAATATACCAATCTTTCATGCCGCCGCGCAACGTGGTTGGCGAATTGGCGGCGGAACTTGGGGGATATGCGGCAATACAGGCTCTGGGTGAGAGCACTTGTTAGGCATCTCCACGGATGCTCCGGCGGACAGACAGACGAACCGCCCGGCGGCCACCTTCGAAGGGGCCGCCGGACGGCGAGAATGTGCGTGGTTCGTCTGGGCTAAGAGGCCCTAGTCGCCAATCTGGTAGTTGAACACCACCCGGCGGTTTTGGGCCCGCTGGGCCGGCGTATCGTTGGGCACGGCGGGTTGGCGCTCACCGTAACTCACGGTCTCGAGACGATTGGAATCGATGTTCTGCTCGACCATGTAGTTGTACACGCTGTCGGCGCGGCGCTGTCCCAATCCCATGTTGTACGCATCGGTTCCGATGCTACAGGTATGCCCTTCGATAATCACCGTGTCCTCGGGATGCTCCCGCAACTCCGAGATCACTTCCTGAATGACCTCAATGCCTTCCGGCCGCAGATTGGAGCGGTCGAAGTCAAACAGCACGTTGTCCAGGACGGGCACATCCCGCTCAACTACGGGTTCCGGCGGCGGTGGTGGCGGCGGCGGCGGCGGCGGTGGCGGAGCCGGATCTTCGGGCTGTATCCAACTGTTATACACCAACCCTTGGTTGCCCCACAACTCGTCCTCGGCCTGTCCGGGGTCTTCAGGCCACCACCAGTACCCTTCCCGTGTGTGGTCAGGGTAGGGTTCCGGCATCGCGCCCGTGTTTCCCCACCAACTTAAGTCATCCCACTTGGTAACCGATGTCTGGGCCACCGCTTGTCCGCCCAAGGCGAGCAAGGCCAGCACCAGCACCCCTGCCAATACTTTTTTCATACTGGTCTTCTCCTTCTCCGCGTCAGTTTTCGTTGCTTAAAGGGTCCACTATATCGCACTCCGTCAGGACTGACCATGCTTTGCCCGCAGCCTCCTTGCCCAACTTCGCCACGCACGAACAGGTCACGCAAGATCCGCGGATATCCCTTTCGGTAGCGCCAATGGAATTCTACCACGGGTTTCGCGGGCTTTCAAGTATGTTTATAGCAGATTCGCATCAACAGCACAAGAAAGACCAGCCAGCCTGAGCCTTCACCATACCATAGGCGGAATCCGTAAGCGAAATCTTTAGTCCGCCGGTGATGGCCGCATTACCCCGCCCGCTTCGTTGGGACACATCGTGGCGTTGGGGTAAGGCGGCAAATGCGCCGCTCCCAAAGCGCCGCGGAGCGCCGTTCGGCCTCCGGATCGTCAAGAAGCGGGCTTGCCGGACTATAACACCGGCATCCACTTTTTTAGTCCGGCGATTAAGCCGACGTCTTCGGCCCACGTCACTTTACGCTTCCAAGGACCTTATACATTCGCGGCGCCTGGGCGCAAGCATGGGGTAACACCCGTCTCCGCTTTCCTTTCACTTCACTCAGCGCCCTCATCCCCAAAGGACTCCGAGACATCCTTCCATTGGACCTCGAATTCGCGATTGCCAAACTGCAAAATGGCCTCCTCCACCTCCTCGAAACCAATAGTCAATCGGCGTCCGCCTCTGTCCGCCTCCACGTTGAGTTCCGGCTCGGCGCCGTCCACAAGCACCACGGTCAGGAACTCCGCTGTCTCGCTGTCTTCCACTGTTTCCGCGGTCAGGTGCCACTCGTTGAGTTCCCAGCTCACCCACTCGTGCGGCGGCGGATCGGGTTCGTCCACTTGCGAAAACGCCAATTCGTCCGGCGTCAGGAACCGGATGTCGAGGGATCCCGCGTCGCCGGTCCACTGCACGGCGTTCTCGCCAATGTCAAACTCGTCCGGGGCATGCAGCATCCATTGATACCGCGACGGCTCCGGCGCTTCCACGAGGTCATGGATGACGATGACGCCCGGTTTAAGAAACACGATGCGCCGCGTCCAGCGATCCAGGTTCTCATAGGCGTCTCCCGCTTCCCCGGCCACAACATCCACGTTGGGCGAGGTGTGGAAGTGAGTGATTTGCCCGATGGCGTCCGCCACGCGCTTCCCCTGCCCCTCGCCGTTGACGGTGATCGCGTTGTCCGACTTGGTGTGCCACATCCAGTCTTGATGGTGAGGCGTTCCGTAGAGATCACGCCGTCCCGAGCGGCGAAGCACCTGTTCCCCGCGCAGATGCAGCAGGAACGAGTTGTTCGCGTTGTAGCCGTGGCTCTGCGTGCCGTAGGGACTGCTCTTGAAATGAATTTGGACGTTGTCCTCGCTGTCCAGCA
>SKRY01000214.1 GCA_007118235.1 Candidatus Hydrogenedentota bacterium
CGATGCCCGAGATGTTCCGCTCGCTGCACAAGGCGTTGAGCGGCCGGGCCGCCCAGTTCGACGTTCTCGTGGCGCTCGGCACGCATCAACCCATGCCGGACGAGGCCCTGAACAAATTGCTCGGCATTACGGATGCGGACCGAAAAGGCCGCTACAGCGATGTCGGCATCTACAACCATGAATGGAAAAACCGGGACGCGCTATGCGTCGCCGGCGCTTTCTCCGCCGAGGAAGTAAGCGAGATTTCCGGCGGATTGATGAACGAAGCCGCGGAAGTCACGGTGAACCGCATGGTGTACGACTACGACCTGGTCTGCATTGTCGGTCCCGTGTTTCCGCACGAGGTCGCGGGCTTCTCCGGCGGAAACAAGTATTTCTTTCCCGGCGTGGCGGGCGCCGAGATCATTGATTTGTTTCATTGGCTTGGCGCGCTCATCACGAACCCCGTGATCAACGGCGCCAAGTACACGCCGGTCCGGAAGGTCATCGACCGGAGCGCCGCCTTCATCAACGTGGACAAGCTGTGTTTGGCCCTTGTGGTGGCGGACAAAAAGGCGAAGGGGATCTTCGCGGGAACGCCGGAGGAAGCGTGGGACGCCGCCGCTGACCTGTCGGCCGAAACCCATATTGTCTACAAGGATTATCCCTTCCAGAGCGTGCTCGCCGTTGCGCCCGAGATGTACGACGATATCTGGGTGGCGGGCAAGTGCATGTACAAGCTTGAGCCAGTCGTTGCGGACGGCGGTGAGCTGATCATCTACGCGCCCCATGTGACCGAGGTCAGTTACACCCACGGCGAGGCGATTCGCCGAATTGGCTATCACACGCGGGACTATTTCCTGGCCCAAATGGACCAATTCCGGGATGTCCCGGGCGGTGTGATGGCGCATAGCACCCACGTCCGCGGAATCGGGACCTACGAGAATGGCGTCGAAAAGCCTCGGGTTCAAGTCACCTTGGCGACAGGAATCCCTCCGGAGGTGTGCGAGGAAATCAGTCTTGGGTACCGGGATCCCGATAGCATTAACCCAGAGGATTGGGCGAACCGGGAAGACGAAGGGATGCTGCTCGTGTGGAATGCGGGCGAGATCCTCCATAAATTGACGAGCGGCAATCCCGCGCCAAGAGGCGCCTAGGCGGACTAGCGGATGGACTGAACGTGGCATGGCCGCGGTGGTAAGCTCGAACACGAATAACATTCTCACGCCATGTTGGCGCGAAATGGGGCTTCATCCCACGTCACCCCGCGTCTATCCGTGGTTCTTTGCAACGATTTGTCTGTGGTTTTGGAAATGAGTGAAGGAGACGTATCATGGGAAAGAACGTTATCGTTGCCCAAGCCGGTGGCCCGACCCCGGTCATTAATAGTTCCTTGCGCGGCGTCATTGAGACGTGCCGTGAGTTTCCGGAGACCTTCGGGACGATTTATGGCGCGTGGCATGGCATCGAAGGCGTGCTGAGCGAGGAGCTTCTGAATCTCTCGGACCAGGATCCCGAGGAAATCGCCTTGCTTCGCTATACCCCGGCCTCCGGTTCCGTGGGGACATGCCGGTACAAATTGAAGGAACACCAAGACGAGGACTTCCAACGCATCATAGAAGTCTTCAAGGCGCACGATATCGGCTACTTCATTTACACCGGCGGCAACGACTCCATGGACACGGCCAACAAGGTGAGCACCATTGCCGCCGAGCAGGGACTCGACCTCGTCGCCGTTGGCGTCCCCAAGACCATTGACAACGACGTGGGCGACACGGAGTTCAAGCTCATTGACCACACGCCCGGTTACGGCAGCGTGGCCCGGTATTGGATGGGGGCGGTGCAGAACGCCAATGAAGAGAACATGGGCTCGTCCCCGGCGGATCCGGTTCTCGTGCTGCAGGCCATGGGCCGCAAGATTGGCTATATCCCGGCGGCGGCGCGGCTGGCCGATCCCTGCCGCCAGATGCCGTTGCAGATCTATATGGCGGAAGCCGGCGTCACGGCCGAGCAGATGCTGGACCACGTCAATGATCAGCTCAAGCGCGACGGCCGCTGCATCGTCGTGGTCAGCGAAGGCTTCACCGTGGGCGACATCGGCGCGACGCGGGACGGCTTTGGCCATGTGCAGTACAGCGCGTCAAAGACCACCGTGGCCCAGCAAGTGGTGACGATGCTCAACGAGCAAGGCATCGCCGCGCGCGGCGCCGCCCGGGGGCAAGTGCCCGGCACGGATCAGCGCGACACCTGCGCCTATGCCAGCATCGTGGACCTGGACGAGGCGTACAAGGTTGGCCAGAAAGCGGCCTTGCTCGCCCATGAGGGCGAAACCGGCTACATGGCGACCATCCTGCGGACGCCGGGGCGCATCTACAACGTTACGTATGACCGGGTTCCGCTCGGCCAAGTCGCCAACAGCGAGCGGACATTCCCCGAGAAGTGGCTGACAAAAAACCGCATCGACGTAACCGACGAGTTCATCCGTTACGCGCAGCCTCTCGTGGGCGAGGATTGGCCCAGCGTTCCG
>SKRY01000197.1 GCA_007118235.1 Candidatus Hydrogenedentota bacterium
CGGGCGTCAATCCCTTGACCTCGTTGCCAAACACCACCGCCACCGGCCGGGGCCAATCGTGGCGGGTGTGGGACACCGAGCCGTCCACCCGCTCGACGGCGGCGATGGGAATGCCTTCGGAGCGCAGATATTCGAAACAATCCGCCAGGGTTTCGTGATGGGTCCACGGCACATAGTCAAACGCGCCCAGCGCCGTCTTCTGCAACTTCACGTTGGGGGGGCACGCCGTGTACCCGCAGAGGTGGATCCGGGCCGCCGCGCCCGCGTCCGCCGTGCGGAATATCGAGCCCACGTTAAACGCGCTCCGGATATTGTGTAACACCACATGCACCGGCTGCCTTTCCTTCAATGGCAGCCGGTCCGGCGGGGTCATGCAATAATGGGGTTCAAGATGGGTCATGCGGCAACCAAAGACAATTCCTTGCTATTCCATTCACGCTTCGCGGCTGGATCAGTTTTCCCCAAAGGGATAGCCCTCGTGGGTCACCCCGTCGAGCCGGATGTTGGCGCTTTCCCGCTGCTCCACGAAGCGGTCCCACGTGTCCTCGCCGGCGTCCCGCCAATCGATGGTGACGTCTTCAAACGCCAACCCGTCGACGCGGTGAATCACCACCAACGGGTTGCCTTCCAGCGGCAACTCGTTCGCGGGGTCCACCACCCAGGCGTCCGTGAGGGGGCGCGGGTCCGTCTTGATGTGGCAAGGCGTGAGCCGCCACGTTACGCCGCGCAGAATGATGTCTTGGAAACCTCCGTCGGGCCGGCCCGTGAAGACAGCCCTGTAGGGCGCGCTCACGTCGATATTCTCGGCCAACACGTTCTCAATGGCGCCCACGCCATCGCGCTCTTGAATGCAGAAGCGAAACGGCTCGCCACTCATGTTTTCCCCCTCGAATTCGAGGAGATCCATTCGGATATCGCGGAACACCACATCGGAAAAGCGGTAACCGTCGCGCATCCACAAGGCAATGCCGCGTGATGAATGAATCACATCGATATCCTCGAATAGGACATTGCGGATATCTTGGCGGCTCTCCGTGCCCAGTTTCAGGGCGGTCTTCAACGTCATGACCATGGACTGGCGGATTTCCACATCCTCGCAGGGGGCGTCAATCCCATACCGGTTGGTCGCCTTCACGGCCACCGGGTCATCCCCCGCATAGATGAACATGCCCGTCATCCGCACATTGCGGGCGTTATCGGGGTTGATCCCATCCGTATTGGGCACCCCCCAGTCGCCTATCACCCGCACATCCTCGACCATCACATCCTCGCAGCCGATGATGTGGCCGGTCCATCCCGCGGCGTTGCGCAGCATGACATCGCGAAGGTAGACGTTCCGGCTGTTCTTCATGCGCAGCAGCGTGACGCTTACCTCGCCTTCGGCGCCGCGGATGCGATGCCCGTTTCCGTCGATGACACCAGGACCCGCCAACCCACTGTTCTCCGCCTCGTCAAACAGGATCAGTTCCCGTGGGTGATCCTCCGTTTCCGCATCGGCCTGAATCAACGCCCCCGGCGCAAGGAAAACCTTCGTGTTGCTGCCCACCCGGAGACCGCCGGTACGGTAGACGCCGGGGCCGAAGAACACCACGCCGCCATCCTCCGCGCATGCGTCGAGCGCCTCTTGCAACGGCCCGGTCTGGGGCTCGGCCGCGTCCGCGAGATCCGACACATCAAGGAACACGCCTTCGGCCGTTGGCGGCTCCCACGTCCGCTCGGGCTCCGCGAGAATGATCAGCGGCGTGTGGCGCCTTCCATCCTCCGTCTCCATCATGAGCACCCTCGGACCAGGCCCGTCAATCGCCAAGGCAAAGGTCTCCTCTTCTTCCCAGAGGTCCTCCCGGTATCTGGCGGGCTGTAGGTTGAGACGGCAGCCCTCGGGCAGATCGGCTTGGATGTTCAGCGTGAACGGCTCCGTGACTTGAAACTGGACGTAGTACGCCGGTTCGATATGACCAGCAGGCGCCAGAGGAAGTTCCTCGCCTTCCACGGAAACCGCGTACGGCGTTTCCTGAGTAAGCTCTTGGGTGGAAAACCATCGCACCGGCCCGATCTCGCGCATTCCCGCATCCACCGCGCCAGCCGTCACGCTCATCGCAATCGCGGTCAATGCCCAAACACCTTTCATCCAACCCATCATGCCATCTCCCATCGTTCGTGTTCGCGCCGCTCAAAGCCTACACATGCCACGGGCCGCGTCCGGGACTGCCCAAGAACCGGTTCGCTTCGTCATCGCCGATGAAGCGCTCGGCCACGGGATCGTACTCCAACGGCCGGCCGAGCTGGTACGCGAGGTTACCAAGGATGCACATGGTGGCCACGCGATGGCCCGCCTCCACGGGAACGTTCGGCTCCTCGCGGGTCCGGATGCAGTGGAACCAGTTCTCGTAATGGGGAAGGTCGCCCCGGAATTCGCTGGGCTCGCGCAAGTCCACGCCATCGGACGGCGGTTCGTACGCCATCACATGGTCTTCCGTGCTGGGGCCTCGGCCGGTCATCCCCCCAACGCGCAGGGTTTCCCGCTCCCCATGGTACATGGCGCCGTCGCCGTTCCGCTCATTGGGCTGCGTCCATGTGACGGTCAAGTCAGGATCCGTGAACTCCCACGTGACATCCAGTTCCACCGGGTTATCAAACACGCCCGTGGCCGGCGGCTTGCCGGTAGCGCTGACGCGAACGGGCCCATCGTTCACCCTGTCCAGGAACCACAACACTTGACTCAAGAGATGCGCGCCCAAATCGCGGATCTGCCCGCCGCCGAGGTCCATGATATACCGGAAGTTGTAATGCACGATTTCGGGGTTGTAGGGCCGCCAACGGGCGGGGCCTAGGTACATGTCCCAATCCAAATGATCGGGCGGCGCTTCGTCGGGCGTGTTATCGCCCACCGGGTTCGCCCCGCGCCAACACTCGACGCGATGGACGCGCCCCAATTCGCCATTGCGAATGTAGGTGGCGATTTGCTGCACGCCGGGGAGAGAACGGCCCATGGCGCCCACCTGCGCCACCCGCTCATGCCGCTGGACGGCGTCAACGATTGCGCGTCCCTCGGCGATTGTCCGGTTAAGCGGCTTCTCGACGTAAATGTCCTTGCCCGCCTCGGCCGCATGCACGGCCTGCACGGCGTGCCAATGGTCCGGCGTGGCGATGACCACGGCGTCGATGTCTTGCCGGTCAAGCAGCCGCCGGTAATCCCGGTAGCAGTCTACTTCAACGCCGAGTTCGCTCTCCACCCAGGCGGCGCCTGCTTCGAGGCGCTCTTGATCCACGTCACAAAGCGCGGCCACCGGCTTGTTCAGTTCCGTGGTCATGGGGCGCATGAGACGTCCGCCCATGTCACCCTGCCCAATGAAGCCAAGCACAATCTTGTCATTCGCTCCGGGTTGCCCCGGCCGGCCAAGCACGCCCCTGGGCAGGATCAAGGGCGCCGCGGCGGCCGCCGATGCCGCCAGAAATCCCCGCCGTGTATAGCTGCTCATCGAATCATTCCTTTCCCGCATTTCCGGCTGCTTATCCCAGACCACTCGCCGCCTCATACTAACCCGGCCATCCTTCGGATGCAACGTCCCCAATGTCCGTTTTGGTTTCGTGACGCGCGCAAAGGCCGATGAGACGCAGGCGTTGCGCGCGGTTTCATGAGGGCATGCGGCGGCGCAGGGTCTTTATCCACGCATGGGAATAGAGGGACGATATCACCAGTAGAGACACAGCCAAAGCCGCGGCGGAAAGGGTGGCGTAGAAGGAGGGTAGATGCCACAGATCCACAACAAAGACCCGGCCGAGAGCCGCCGCCAGGATGAACAGCCCAGTCCAGCGGTAGCGGCTTTCGTCCAGGCAAAAGCCTAGGAGCATGGCGCCCAGGCCCAATCCCCCCCAATACAGGGAGAGATGAAGGGCAGGCGCCCATTCCGCCAGGGTCAGAACGCCAACGAGTCCAGCCGCGCCCACAAGAAGGGTGCGTACCGCGTCCTCGCCCTGCTGACCAGTCCTAGGCGTTTTCTGGCGTTCCGCCCATGCGCCGAAACGTTCCGCGGCGACGTAAAGTGCGGCGAAGCTGGCGTAGTAGGCTCCATTCCAAGAGAGCGCCACCAGCGTTCCATCGGGAGTGTAGAGTCTATTAAGGAAGGTTGCCGCGGCGGCCGCCGCCACGAGTAGGCCGCAGGCCTTGAGACCCAGCCGTCCCGTGAAGAATCCCGCCACGAGAATGGCTCCGGCAAGGACTTGCAGGGCAAGCGGAAGATAGACGGCGGGGATTTCGAGCAGGGCCAGGCGGATGACAAGGACTCCCGCCATAAGGTACGGCAAGGCGGCCGTGAGCCCCGCCACGGCTCGGGCTTTCACCGCCTGCTCGGGCAGGAGCCTTTCCCAAAAGGGGCCCACCCCGGCCGTAAGCGCTGCAAGGATCACGCTCAAGGCGAGAAAACCTGGTTGATCCATGAAAGCCCGGGGTTCCAGCCACATGTACATGTAATAGGTGGCGTGCGCCCCCGCCAGCACGAGGAAACTTGCCCCGCGCACAGCCGCCGAAAAGCACAGCGCCCCTAGTATGAGAACGAACACCGCGAGAGATGCCAGAAAGAACGGCGCGCCGGGGTGCTGTCCGGTCTCCAGCATCGCGCACGTGAGCAAGATCAGGGCCGCCGCGCCCGCGTTGGCGGCGCCTTGGCCGCTCCAAGGCGGGGCAGTGGACGAGGAGACCCTGACATGCTCAAGGGCCGTTGCGGAGGCCGTAAGCAACACGGCCGCCATGCCCGCGGCCGCCCAAGAAGCCGGCATGACGGCTTCCCCCAGACGGAATACGGCGCCGCTTGTCCCCTGCAGCAGCATCGCGGCCACGGCCGCGGCGATGTAGAGTGTATTGAGGAACGCGGCGGCGCGCATGCCCGTGAAGAGACGCACGAGTACAAACGCGAACGCGCCGCCCGCGAACACGGCGGTGTGATAGGGCTCCCGCGTGAGCAACACGAGGGCGATCGCCCCAGCGATCCCCGCCTTGGCGAGGAAGACCTCGGCCAGCGGCGCGCGTTGCCTTCTGCGCCAGGCCGCGTGAATGGCCGCCAAGGCCAGGATGCCAGCCAAGGCCGCCCACTGCGCGCTGGGGGGCCATGGGCGCGCGGCCTGCTCGGCGGGAAACGCCAAGAGGATGAACAGAAGCGTGTTCAGTAGACTGAAGGCGATGCGTTCCCAGCCCATGGCGCTTTCGCGCGGGGAGGAAAAGCCCGCCGCCAGACTAAGCGCGGCGAAGCCCGCCGCCGTAAAGGTCAAGCTCAGGGGATCACCGGGAATCGCGCCATCAAAGTGCGCCGCCAGCAGATAGTGTCCTCCCAACGCCAACCAAAGCGCCACGCGATAGCGGCGGAAGGAGAAAAGCGCGCAACACGCAAAGGGCAAGGCAAGCCCGCTGACATACGCCGTGAAGGATGCCTCTTGCGCGCCAGCGAATCCCCTCACCACGATGATGAGAAGCAGGTACCCCAGAAAAGCGGGTAAGACAACCGGAAGCCACGCGTGCCGCCAGTTGGCCGCCACCACATAAACCAACAAGGCGCCCGCCACCCAGGCGGCGCCCCATGGCGACGGGGAAAACACTTGGGCGAAGGGGTGATGCATGGCGGCGAACGTGAGGACGAAAAGGCCCGTGAGCCCCAACGCGAGGCTCGTTTCACCGAACCAGTGTCCCGTATTCCGGGTCACGGCGCCATACGCTATCAACAGCAGCGTCAAGCCATATCCAGCGGCCACTCGTTGCCACGCGGCGAGTTCGCTCATGTTCCAACCCGCCGCGGCGCCCAGGGCCACAACGGCCAACAACAGGAACACGCCCAGCCGTCCGAGCCAGATGCCGCTCAGCCGGGTTGGGGTGGCCGCCGGCGCACGAGGGGGCGAGGGCCGCTGGGGCGGCGCGCCTTGCCGCGTCCCTTCACGCTGGGCCTGAGGCGGCCGTCCCTCGGGACGCCTTTGGGGAGGGCGCTGTTGGTTCCCGCCGCCCCCATGACCCGCCATGGCCCGCAGCCGCGCCTGCAACTGACGGACCTGTTCCTCCAACTCCGCGATGCGTTTACGTGGATCCATTGGCCGGTTTGGTTAACCTGCCCCCTTCCTGTTAGCTGTTTGCCAGGAAAACATGCAAGTAACACATGCTTGGGCGTCACTTGGAGCGCCCTTCCCCCCGTCCAGCGGCCGGGGTTGTCAACCGCCCGCTGCATTCTATCCGTCTTATACGGTACAATCCAAACGCCGCTCCCTGGCCCCATCATGTTGAGTCTTTGGGGTCTGAAGGCGCAAGGCAGCGGATTGAAACCAACGCGCGCCGGCGGCGGTCCCCTTACATCTAACACGCATCGCGCTCTGGCGTTACACATGACTGGCGGCCAGCCCTCACTGACCCCTCTCGGAAAAAGGAAACGCATTCCATGACCCATTGCTTTTTCGCGGCCATTCTCCTTGCCATGGGAGCCCAACCCCAAGTCTCGACCCTTACCACCGAACACGACATCTGGAACGTCGCCACCGAGGACCTGACCTTAAACGGGCATCAGGACATTCTGGCGGTCACCTCCGACGAGGACAGCGATCCGCTAGTAAAGCAGGTCGCCGTTTTCCTCGCCGGGGAGGAGGGTGGCTATTCCGGAGACCCGTCCTTCGTGTTGGACCTGGATCCCCGCATCGGCAACCTTTTCCTGGCCGATGTGGATGGCGAGGAGCCGCGGGAATTGGTGGCGACGCATTCCCGGGGCGCGACGGTCTACCAATGGAATGGCGAGGCATTCGAGGTGCTGGCCGAGCCCGAGTTCATGTCGATTTTGCCCGAGGGCTCCAAGCGCCCGCGCTTTTTGGAGGATGTGGCGGTGGACCTCATGGGGGATGGGAAGGACGAATGGCTGATCCCCATGCCCACGGGGTTCGCCGTCCGGAATATCGATGGCCATATCGCGGACATTCGCGCCGAGGTGCAAACCGTGGCGCGGGGCAGCGGCGACCGCGGCATCTCCATTCGCCACGATTTCCCCGCCTTCCAACCGTTCGACATTCGTGAACATGACCACAAGGGCATGGCCTTTCTCACGGACGAACACGCCGAATTCGCCTACGGTCCAAACTGGCGCCAACATCATCGCTTCAGGCTGCCCCTAAGACTCGACGACCGGTGGCAGTCCGACGCCCAGCTCATGGACATCAACGGCAACGGACTGCCTGATCTCGTTATCAGCCAGACCCGGGGGACGGTCAACATGACGGCGCAAACCCAGATCTATTTCGCCGAGGACCAGCTTCGCTATCCCCGCGAGCCGTCGGCCCTGTTCGAATCGCAAGGAGCCTTCGCCACGCCGCTCTTGGTGGATGTGAACGGCAACGGCCGGAAGGACGTGGTTCACCTCAAGGTGCCGTACAGCATCGGGTCCTTCGTCAGCTATTTCTTGCGCGGACGGCTCACCATCCAAGCCGAGGTGTATCTTTGTGGAGAGGATGGGTTTGACACATCGCCCGCCTATACCGGCAGTTTCCCGGTGCAAGCCCCCGACGACCAACGCAGGCTTGTCTACACCCTCGGGGATTTCAACGGCAATGGCCGGAAGGACGTGGCCTATGGCGTGGGCGAGAATGAACTCGCCGTATACACAGGCGGCGAGGATGAGTTCCTGTCCCGGCGGCCCTGGCTATCCGTTAATGTGCCCCCCTACGGCGAGGCGGCCTCCGAAGATCTGACAGGCAATGGCCGCGACGACATCATCATCTTCAACCCCGAAAGCGATCAGTCGAAACGGATGCATGTCATCCTGTTTGATTAGGACCCCGGTCACGCATGCGGTTGTTCGCGGTTTCGGCGCGCGCCGTCTCAATACACATCCCCCTCAATCCTTCGCTTGCGGTTCGATTGAGGGGGATGTCCCATATAAACCGTAAAGTCTAACCCTTGGATTCCACCATACGGAAACTGCTGCCGCGTCCAAGCTGTCAACAGTTTTGTCTTCACCTCGGGTTGGTGCTACACTACCCCCTGAATAGCTCATCGAAACAGAGTTTCCTTCCCCGGTTCGCCCGTCCGGCGCGCCGGTCCAGCATGGAGTTTGACCATGGCGCCTGACTGGTCCCAGAACAATCCCGATGACGCCCAGGACCACGCGCCGGAGGATCCTCGAAGCCGGGGCGGCGATTCCACGGCGGAGGATCAGTTTCTAAGCAGCGGCGAACTAGACGAACTGCTCGCCGGTGACGATATCGATACTCCCATCGGGGCTTCGCGGGAGAGCGGCGCGTCCGAGGCATCCCCAAGTGAACCCGATTCCAGCTCCGGCCGCGCGCCCGAGGGCGCGGAGACTCCCGCGCCCAATTTCCCGCCGGAGAACGCAGGCGCGGGAGGGGACCTGGAGAATGACCTGCTGTCGCAGGATGACCTCGATAACCTTTTGAACGAGATCAAGGGCGGTTCCGCCAAATCCTCGCAGTCCACGTCTTCCCCGGCGCCACCAGCCCCCGCGTCAGTAGAGAACACGGCCGAAGAGGCGGCTGCGGAAGAAGTCCCTGAGCCCGACCCCGCCGCTCCAGCTCCCGAATGGGAGCAAGAACCGGAACCCGCCGTTGCAAGTAGTTCCACGCCTCAACAACAAGAAAAGACCGCGCCCAAGGAGCCAAGGCTGAGGCGGGATTGGCTGGGCGAACTCGCCGGCATCTTGCCGGAGATATCCCTGACGCGCGCGCTGAAGATCAGTTTCGTGGGCAGCGCGGCCCTGGCGGCGGGTCTGAGTCTGTATGCCGCCTTGGCGGCCTATCCGGTGCGGGAGCCTGGCCCCGGCTTTGTGGTGGACGAGGCCCTGGTGGATATTGCGCACGCCAAACAACACGCGCGGAACTTGATGGACTTCGGGCGGCATGATGAGGCGGCGCAGGTCCTGAGCGCCGCCATCGCGCGGACCCCTGAGAGTCCCATGCGGGCCGACGCTCGTTTCTTGTGGGCCGAGGCGGCTTACGCGATGTTGTCCGATGAGCCGGACGAAGCCCAAACAACCTCCCTGCTGAACGAACTCGATCAGATAACGGCCGATCACGGGGATCATCCCCGTCTGCCGGAGGCCCGGTTTTGGCAGGCCCGGCTCAACGAAGAGCTGGGGATGGAGTACGCCGCCCGCAATTTGTACGCGGACATTGTGACGCATCCCGAACCTCCCGAAAACCTGGATGAGGTCTTGTTCGCCGCGGGCCGGCTGGCATTGGAGTTGGACGAACCCGCGGAAGCGGCGGACTTGCTTCGCCGGCTGGCCGAGCAACACCCGGACTCACCCTATCTGCCTCGGGCCCAGTTGCTGCTGGGCGACGCCTACGCCGCGGCGGGCCAGCGGGACGAGGCGGAACAGCGCTATGAAGAGACCGTGGCCCTCCGGCGGGACGCCGCTCAGGGAGCGCAAGCCATCGAACGGTTGGCGCGTTTCGCTCACGAGGAAGGCGATCACGAACGCGCCGTGGAACTGTTGGATCGCTATTTGTCCGGAGCGACCTCCATCGAAGGCAACGACCCGCTCTATCTGTTGCTGGCCCAGGCATATCGCGCCCTTGGGGAAACGGAGGAAGCGGAACGGGCCCTGCGGGAACTCCTCAATTTTTTCCCGGAAACGGATGTAACGCCCTTGGCCCTGGTCGAATTGGCCCAAATTCTGGAGGAGATGGGGCGGCGAGGCGAAGCCCTGCGTCTGGCGCGGCAAGTCACGGCTCAATACCCCGGGGCGGGCGA
>SKRY01000448.1 GCA_007118235.1 Candidatus Hydrogenedentota bacterium
TGAAATTAATTTTTTATAATAATACACTATTATTTTAATTTTTTTATTGTTTGGCATTCTTTTCTGTGTATTCGGTGTATTCCGTGGTTGTTCTCACATAGTTCGTCAATCCGTGTTCATTTATGTCCATCCGTGGTTCTCTATTCCGTGGTTATTCGTTGAATTCAAAGCGGATCCCGTCCTCGGTGGCGTCCACCATGACCCCCCCGCCTTTTTCCAGCCGGCCGAAAAGGACCTCGTCGGACAAGGGATCCATGATTTCCGATTGGATGAGCCGGCCCAAGGGCCGTGCGCCGTAGGTTGCGTCGAATCCATGTTCCGCGAGCCAGGTCCGGGCGGCGGGCGTGAGGTCAAGGCTGACCTTGTGCGTGGTCAGTTTGCCCTGCAATTCGAGGATGAACTTGTCCACGATGCGCTCGATGATCTCATGCGGCAGCGCATGGAACATGACCACGGCGTCGAGCCGGTTGCGGAACTCGGGGCTGAAGGTCTTCTCGATGGCCTTGTGCCCCTTGCCCTCGGCGGACTCGGTCGCGGAGGCGAAGCCGATGGTCCGCGCGGCCATTTCGCGCGCGCCCGCGTTCGAGGTCATGATGAGGACCACGTTGCGGAAGTCGGCTTTCCGGCCGTTGTTGTCGGTGAGGACCGCGTTGTCCATGACTTGGAGCAGGATGTTATAGACATCGGGATGAGCCTTCTCGATTTCGTCGAGCAGCAAGACGCAATGCGGCGACTTGCGAATCTCGTCCGTCAGCAGCCCGCCTTGGTCGAAGCCCACGTAACCGGGCGGCGCGCCGATAAGCCGGGCCACGGCATGCTTCTCCATGTACTCGCTCATGTCATAGCGGGCGAAGTGCACGCCCATGTTCGCCGCGAGCTGCCGCGCCACTTCGGTCTTGCCGACACCCGTGGGACCGGTGAACAGGAAGGAACCCACCGGCCGGTCTTGCGGACCAAGACCCGCCCGGCTCCGTTTAATGGACTTGGCCACGGCGCGGATGGCCTCATCCTGTCCGAAGACCACCTCTTTCAGGTCCTCCTCGAGGTGTCCCAAGCGTTCCCGATCCGTGGTGGAGACGCTCCGTGTGGGAATGCGCGCCATATCCGCCACGATCCGCTCGATGTCGCGCGGCCGGATGGTCTTACGGGACTTGCCCGGCAGCAGCCGGATGCTCGCCGCCGCCTCGTCAATGACGTCCACGGCCTTGTCCGGCAGGAACCGGTCGTTGATGTACTTCGACGATAGCTCGGCGGCCGCGTCCAGGGCGGTGTCGGTGTAGCGAATGCCGTGGTGCCGCTCGTAATGGCTCTTGAGTCCGCGCAGGATTTGGACGGTTTCCTCAAGGCTTGGCTCGGTAATCTCTATCATTTGGAAACGGCGGGATAGGGGCCGGTCTTTCTCGAAATGCTTCTTATATTCTTCGTGCGTGGTGGAGCCGACGCAACGCAGTTCGCCCGACGCCAGCACCGGTTTAAGAATGTTGCTCGCATCCATGGAACTGTCCGCCGTGGCCCCCGCGCCAACCACGGTGTGGATCTCGTCGATGAACAGGATGGCGTTGGGGCGCTGGACGAGCGCGTTGATGACGGCCTTGAGCCGTTGCTCGAAATCGCCCCGGTACTTCGTGCCCGCCAACAAGGCGGACAGATCGAGGAGCAGGATTTCGGCGTCCTTGAGAAACTCGGGCACGCGGCCCTCATGCACGCGCAGCGCCAAGCCTTCAACCATCGCCGTCTTGCCCACGCCGGGCTCGCCCACGTAAATGGGATTATTCTTCCGGCGACGGCACAGCACCTGGATGGTCCGGCGCAACTCATGCTCCCGGCCAATAAGCGGATCCAGCTTGCCATCGGCCGCCAGCCGGGTCAAGTTAACAGTGAACTGACCGAGGGGATCATTCTGTTTCCTCGTCTTGCGGGGTTGGGTTTCGGGGGCATCCTCCGGCACTCCCGGCTCCTCGGCCTCGTCGTGCTCATCTTCCTCGCCGCCGGCTTCCAAAGAGCCCGGAAAGTCATCCTGAGCCGAGCCGTGGCTGATGTATTCCAAGATGTCCAAGCGGGATACGCCCTCCTTGCGGAGGAAATAGGCGGCGTGGGAATCCTTCTCCTCGAACATGGCGGCGAGGATGTCGCCCGCGTCCACTTCCTTTTTGCCGCTGTAATGGACGTGAGTGAGAGCGCGTTGCATGAGCCGCTCGAAACTTTGCGTTTGTTGAGGGACGTGCTCGTCGCCCGTGGGAACGGTTTCGAGGTGTTTCTCGAAGAATCCCTCAAGCGCCGCGCGCAACGCCTCGAGCCGCGCCCCACAATTCACCAGAATGGCCCGGGCGTATTTGTCCGACAGCAACGCGAAGAGGAGATGCTCGACGCAGAAGTACTCATGCCGGCGGCGCCGGGCCTCGCGCAACGCGGCGCCCAATGTGGCTTCCAGTGACTTGCTAATCATCCTCCGAATCCTTCATTGCCGGCGCATCACCGTGCTATTCCGGCTCCATGCTACACCGCAGCGGATACCCATGCCGGCGGGCTTGGCGATGCACCGTGGCGACCTTGGCCTCCGCGATCTCGGCGGTGTAGACGCCTGCTATTCCGGTCCCGTTTTCGTGTACGTTCAACATGATCCGCACCGCTTGATCCGCCGTTTTCCGGAACACCGTCTCCAGAATATATACCACAAAATCCATTGTCGTGTAATGGTCGTTGTGGAGGATCACGCGGTACATCTGAGGCGGCTCTACATCGAGATCCGTCTCCTCCCGCGTCTCCTCGTGGTTTTGCGTCCCGTAGACAGTCACGGTTAACCGATACACCTCCATGCCGCCGCCGCGGCGCAGCCCAATAGGGCCCGTTGCAGGCGCGTTGCGCCCAATTCCTTTCCTATCCGCAGAAGTACAGGCGATCGTTCCATTATGATCGTAGCATAGAACGCATGGAGATCGGGACAACAACGCCCAAGCTTAGTTGGCGGAGAGTGGCGCCTGAAGAGCAGCGCCCCGATGGACGTTTAGGGCGTAATGATGTAGGGCGCCGCAAGCTTCTCATACTCGGCCACGGCGTCTTCGGCCCACGCCTGATCGTGACCGAGTTCCGCCGCAAGCAGCGCGGCGATCTTCGGGGCGATCTTGACACTGGCCCGGGCGTTTAGGATGAGCGCGCGTGTACGTCTGGACAGAACATCTTCTGGGGTGCGCGCCATTTCCTCCCGCGCGGCCCAGACGACGTTCGCCGCAGTGTAGGGCAGATCGGGATGGAGCTTCTCCGCCAAGGCGGGCTCCTCCCGGGCAAGCCGCTCAACCGCCTCCGCGCCGGAGCCATACATGCCGAAGACAGGATCCGTGCTTGGGGCATCCGTCCAACCATGAATCTTGAGTTCCGCGGTGGGGCAGGGGCGCGGCTCTACCCCGGCCACGCGTTCCGCCTGTTTCATCACATCCTGAGCCATTTTCCGGTAGGTCGTCCATTTTCCGCCGGTGATTGTGACCAATCCCGAATCGGAGGTGATAATGGTGTGTTCGCGCGATAAGGACGCGGTGTGCTTGCCGCCTTTTGTTTTCACCAGCGGGCGAAGGCCCGCGAACGCGCTGAGTACGTCACTGCGTTCCGGGGCCTGGCTCAGGTAGCCGGCCGCCGTCGACAAGATGAAGTCGATCTCTTCCTCCAACGGCGTGGGCTCCAGGCTGACGGCATCCACGGGAACATCGGTCGTGCCTACCACCACGTGATCGCGCCACGGTACGGCGAACAAAACACGGCCATCCGGCGTCTTGGGAACCATGAGGGCGCTCTGTCCGGGGAGAAAGCTCTTCGGCAACACCACGTGAGCGCCTTGACTGGCCGCGATGAGGGACTGGGCGCCGGGCTCGTCGAGTGTGCGCACCTCGTCGGTGAACACGCCGGTGGCGTTGATGACGCAGCGCGCCTTCACTTCGTACTCGTGGCCGGTTTCCTCATCCCGCAGCACTCCACCCCGCACGCGCCGCCCGGTCTTGAGAAACCGAATCAGTTTCATGTAGTTGATGGCGGAGCCGCCATGATCATGGACGGTCTGGGCCAGATTCACCGCCAGCCGGGAATCGTCGAATTGGCTGTCGTAATACGCGATGCCCTTTCGCAAGCCCTCGGACCGCAGGGTGGGAATCCGGCGAAGGGTTTCGTCGGCGGACAAGACGCTCGATGGACTAAGTCCGAGTGTGCCCGCCAAGCGATCGTAAAGCTTGAGACCGATGCCATAGTAGGGCCCATGCCACCACGTATAGACTGGCACGACGAAGGCGAGATGATGGACGAGATGGGGAGCGTTTTGGCAAAGAATCGCCCGTTCCCGCAGCGACTCGCGCACGAGCGCGATATTGCCCTGCTTGAGATAGCGCACCCCGCCGTGGATCAGTTTCGTGCTGCGGCTGGAGGTGGCCTTGGCGAAATCGTGCTGGTCGACGACAAGCGTGCGGTAGCCACGCGCGGCTGCGTCCGTGGCCGCGCCCAGTCCGGTGGCGCCGCCGCCGATGATGAGGAAATCGTACGGCCTCCCCTCACGCAGTTCGTCTATGGCGTGCTCTCGTCTGATGACGGCTCCTCCCAGCCGCGCGCCCGTTCAACCGCCCGGCGCCACCCTCGTCGAAGGTCCTCGGCTTTCTCCGCGCTGCATGACGGCTCGAAGCGGCGGTCCAAGCTCCATTGCCCCCGAATCTCATCCCGGTCCCGCCAGAAACCCGTGGCCAACCCCGCCAAATACGCCGCTCCCAGCGCGGTGGTTTCCGTGATTTTGGGACGGATGACCGGTGTTTGAAGGAGATCGGCTTGAATTTGCATGAGCAGATTGTCCACGCAGGCGCCGCCGTCCACCCGGAGTTCCTTCAGGGTGATCCCCGAGTCTTGCTCCATGGCCCTGAGTACGTCCACCGATTGCAGGGCGATGCTGTCCAATGCGGCCCGGGCGATGTGCGCCGCACTCGTGCCGCGGGTCATCCCCGTTATCGTGCCGCGCGCGTAGGGATCCCAATGGGGCGCGCCCAACCCGGCGAAGGCGGGCACGAAGTACACACCCCCCGAGTCGGGGACCTGCCGGGCCAAGGGCTCAATAGAGGGGGCGGTCTTGATCAGGCCAAGCGCGTCGCGCAGCCATTGGACCACGGCGCCGCCCACGAAGATGCTGCCCTCGAGCGCGTATTCGGTTTGATCGCCGATCCGCCACGCCACGGTGGTGAGCAGGTTGTTCTTCGACGTCACCGCTTCGGTCCCTGTATGTTTGAGGATGAAACAGCCCGTGCCGTACGTGTTCTTGGCCATGCCTGGGCTAAAGCAGGTCTGGCCGAACAGGGCCGCCTGCTGATCACCCGCGATGCCCGCGATGGGCGTTCCCTTCAATGGTCCGTCCAGGGTCACCTCGCCGTAGACTTCGCTGGAGGAGTGGACCTCGGGCAGCATTTCGCGAGGCACGTCGAGCAATCGCAACAGCTCATCATCCCAAGCGCCGGTATGGATGTTGTAGAGCAGCGTGCGCGAGGCGTTCGAGACGTCGGTCACGTGACGAGCGCCCTCCGTGAGTTGCCATACAAGCCACGTATCCACCGTGCCGAAGACCAGTTCACCGCGCTCCGCCCGCGCGCGCGCGCCATCCACGTTTTCCAGCAGCCACCGGATTTTCGTGCCGGCGAAGTAAGGATCAAGCAAGAGACCCGTTTTCTCGCGGAAAAGCGGCTCGGTCCCCTCGCTCTTGAGGCGCTCGCAGATGTCCGCCGTCCGCCGGTCTTGCCAAACAATGGCGGGATGGATGGGCTCCCCCGTGGCGCGATCCCATATGAGGGTGGTCTCGCGCTGGTTGGTTATGCCGATGGCCGCGACGCTTGCCTTGTGCAGACCACAGCTATCGTACGCGGCCAACGTCACCTGCCACTGGCTTTCCCAGATCTGGAGGGGATCATGTTCCACCCATCCCGCGCGGGGGAAATGCTGGGTGAATTCCTCTTGTGTGATGGCGGCGGGCTGGCCTTTTCGATCAAAAACAATCGCCCGCGAACTGGTGGTTCCTTGATCAAGCGCAATTACACACGTCATCGGTCAATCCCATGCTCTTCGGTTTCGCCGGCGCGGTCCCTCAAGGCCTGACTGGTCACGTCACGTATGAGGTGTTGCGCGGCGCGGTCTCTAGACCTCACAAAGCCATGCCCCCCGGGATTCAACGCGCGGCGTCTCTTAGGAACCAAGACGCTTCTTGAATTCTTCCAGTTGCTTGAGCTGGCCGGGCTCAAGGCGTTCCTCGACGGCCGCGATATTCCTGCGGGCATGGTATGTTTGTACGTGTTGCGTGGTTTGCGATTCCCATTCGCGAACGGTGGTCAAGAAACTCTCCGGCGCCATGGAGAAGGCCCCCATGCCTTGGCAGAGTTCCCGCAGTCCCCGGTCCCTTGTCACCACCACGGCGCGGGTCCGTTCCGGCGCGTTGTATATCAAACGCTCGATCACCGTATCGGCGGAATGCTTTCCCGGCGAGTAACGCACTTCGAGGCGGGGCACACCCGCGAATGGCGTCACGTTGCTCTCCAGTGACTCACTGCCGTCGAACACCACCGTGACCGAATCCTGTGAGTTGGCGCAGAAGAGGGCGAGTTGATCAATGAATGCGTCACGGGCCGTCTCAAGCCCCATCCGCAGCATCGGCTTGTACGCCGCGGTGCAATGGAGCACGTTATAGCCATCGACGAGATAGTGATTGGGCATTCGGACTCCGGTTTATTCGCGATATGAACGGCTGACACGCGGACCGATGCTGGTCAGAATGTCGTAAGGAATGACGCCCGCCTTCTCCGCGAGTTCCTCCACCGTGATTCGGTCCTGGCCGCTCTTGCCGATGAGCACGGCCATGTCGCCAGGGCTCGCCTCGGGCACATGGGAAACGTCCACCACGATCTGATCCATGGAGACCGTGCCGCGCACGAAGCAGCGCTTGCCGTGGATGAGAACCTCGCCACGGTTCGACAGCCCGTACTTATAGCCATCGGCATACCCAACCGCGACGATGGCGGCCCGCATCGCCTCACCGGCGGTGTAGGTGCGTCCGTAGCCGATGCTGGTCCCCGCGGGGACTTCCTTAATGAGCACGATGGGCGCTTCCCATCGCAGGACGGGCTGGAGCCGGTCCTCCACGGGGGGCTGGTCGGTGGGCCACACCCCATAGGTCATCAGCCCGGGCCGCACCATATCCAAGGCGCTAGCCGGACAATTGATGATGCCCGCGCTGTTGGCCGCGTGAGCCAAATCGTAGGGTACGCCTTCCTTTTCCAATTGTTTGAGAAACTGGCGGAACAGCTTTACTTGGTGAGCCGTGAAATGGTCCTTGGTCACATCGGCCACGGGAAAGTGCGTGGCGATTCCCTCAATGTCGATATGGGATATGCGGGTGAGAAAGAGCATCTCGTTGACCGCGCTGGTCATGTCAAACCCTTGGCGGCCCATGCCCGTGTCGATCTTGGCGTGAACCGGTATCACCTTGTTCGCCCGGCGCGCCAACTCCCCCACGCGTTCGCTTGATCTCGTGTCGGACAACATCAGGCTCAGCCCGTGCTCCACGGCCAGCGCAAGGGCCCCCGGCGGCGGCTGCATGAGCACCACGATGGGCGCGCCAATACCCGCCGCGCGCAGCTCGATGCCTTCCTCCACGGTGGCCACGCCAAGCATCGCGACTCCCTCCGCGAGCGCCCTTTGAGCCACGCGCACCGCTCCATGGCCGTAGGCATTGGCCTTGAGAACCGCCATTACCCGGCACTCCCGCGGAATGAGACTCCGCACGGCCATCAGGTTGTGGGCGTACGCGTTGAGATCCACTATGACGCGCGAGCCCAGTCCGTTGCTCACTCTGCTTGGTGATCCGGTAAAAGTTGATGCCAGTTGACCCAAAGAAAATGAACTCCCGAATAGAGCGTGTAAAGAGCGACCAGCATGATCCCCCAGAACGATGCCAGCCGAACCAGCTCCCGGTAAAGATCGGCGAATTCGAAGCCCCATTGCATGAGGCAGCGCCCCACCACAACCAGAAGCAGAAAGGCGAACACGTACACCATTTGAAGCGCCGTCTTGTTCTTGCCCGATTCGCTGGCTTGAATGACTATGCCCTCGCTCGCGGCGAAGGAGCGGGCGCCCGTCACCATGAACTCCCGCGCAATCACAATGATCACCGCCCACGCGGGCAACTCCAGGTCCGGCATGGCCATGAGCATGATAAAGGCGGCGCTCAGCAAAATCTTATCCGCCACGGGATCAAGGAGTTTTCCGAATTTGGTGATAAGGTTGCGCTCGCGGGCGATCTTGCCGTCGTAGTAATCGGTTATCACGGCCGCCGTGAAGACGATATACGCCGCGATAAGCGCACTCAACGTATCCAGCGCCACCAAGGCGACAAAAATGCCGGCCATCACCATGCGGATCAACGTGAGCCGATTGGGCAGGTTCAGGCTGAAAAACCAACCAAAAGACATGCTGGGCGTGCGTACAGTCACTAGTATCTCTCAACACATTCCATACTTGCCCCTTGCTTTGAGCCGGGTCCGCTCGCGGAGCCTTTGACTTGGAAAGGGGTCCTATGGATGACATCTTTGAACGGGAAATTTTGGGAATGCCGCCCCGGTGTTCACGCGGCAAGACGGCTCATGTAAAGATTTTACCAGAATCAACGTCAAAAACCCACCAAGTGGATAAGATAACCATCCTCCGCGCCCCGCGGCTAGGGAGCCGATCTACTCTCCAGCCGGTTTCTGGCGACACAACAATGCGAAAAATCTGTATAGGTAGGGTCTCTCCATTCGATTTCTCGGCAAGAATGGGGCCAATCTGAACCGATCCAGTGATGTTCATCCTGTCCGAACACCCCATATCTGCCCTCGGCCTCTGGAGAACAATTGCCAATATTCCGTTTCTATTGTGGCGGGCGCTCTGTTATACTGGTGGGCGCTACAATATCTTGTAGGGGAGGTGCGATCGGTGAATGGATTGACGCGAAACGTCCATTTTGTTGGGGTTGGCGGCATCGGGATGAGCGGTCTAGCCGAGATCTTGCTCAACTTGGGGTGCAATGTGTCGGGTTCGGACTTGAGTCCGTCGGACATCACGCAACGCCTGGAGCGCCGGGGGTTGCGGTTTCACACGGGGCACGCCGCGGCTCACCTGGGCGGCGCGGACATTGTGGTGGTGTCGGCCGCGGTAAGTGAGGACAACGTGGAAGTGGTGGCGGCGCGGCGGCGCGGGTTGCCGGTGATTCACCGCAGCGAACTGCTGGCCGATTTGATGCGGCTCAAGCCCCACGCGGTGGCGGTGGGAGGAACGCACGGAAAGACAACCACCACGTCGATGATTAGCGCTATTCTCGACCGGGCGAATATTGGAGCGACAAGCATCGTGGGCGGCATTCTCCATCGCAGCGGCTCGAACGCGCGCTGGGGCAGCGGGGATTACCTCGTGGCGGAGGCGGATGAACACGACGGCTCCTTCCTGCGGCTTCATCCCACGATCAGCGTCGTGACCAACATTGACGCCGAGCATCTCGAATACTACGGCACCCTGGACAATATCAAGCGGGCCTTTACCAAGTTCTGCA
>SKRY01000149.1 GCA_007118235.1 Candidatus Hydrogenedentota bacterium
ATATAAAGCATGCGCATTTGCTTGTCCTTTGTAGCGTTGCGTGAAAACCATGGAGCCGAACCGGCGGCCCCGGCTCACGCGAAATGTTCATCGTCATAATCCTACCTTTTGCCGGGGCGATTTGGCAACCTTGCGCGGGGGTTCCAATAGCCGGCAAGAATCGGTAAAGTAGGGCGGCGCGAACACGTGCTTACACAGCTTGGCGCCAGCGTCATCAACCCAGAAGGCATTCGCACAATGAAGAATATCGGAATACTCACAAGCGGGGGAGATGCCCCCGGAATGAATGCAACCATTCGGGCGGCCGTCCGCACCGCTCACGTCAACGGTTTGACCGTGTACGGCATCGAGCGTGGATATCAAGGGCTTATTGACGGACAAGTCAAGCCAATGGGACCGCGTGACGTGAGCGGCGTTATCAATAAGGGCGGCACCATACTTCGCACCGCGCGTTGCGAGGCCTTTCGCGAATCCGAGGGCCGGCGTCAGGCCGTCCAAACTCTGGCCCATCATGGCATCGAAGGACTGATCGTCATTGGCGGGGATGGCTCCTACCGGGGCGCCCATGACCTCCATACCGAACACGGTATCCCCTGTATTGGCGTCCCTGGCACCATCGACAACGACATCGGCGGAACGGAGTACACCATTGGGTATGACACCGCCCTGAATACGGCGCTGGACGCCATTGACAAGATTCGCGACACAGCCGACTCTCACGATCGTCTTTTCTTCATTGAAGTCATGGGACGGAACAGCGGGTATCTCGCCATGATGTGCGGCGTCGCGGGCGGCGCCGAGGCCGTGCTTGTGCCGGAGTACCCCCCGGACTACGACGCCCTCATCGCGTCGTTGCGAAATGGCGCCGCGCTGGGCAAACGCTCGGCCATCGTGGTTGTCGCCGAGGGCGCCGGCACGGCCATGGAGGCCGCGCGCATTGTCTCCGAACGCAGTGCGTTCACCGATTCCCGCGTCGTTGTCATTGGGCATTTGCAGCGCGGAGGCGTTCCCACCGCCTTTGATCGCATTCTCGCGAGCCGCTTGGGATACGCGGCGGTCAACGCCTTGCTCGAAGGGGAAGCGGACAAGATGACGGCTTGGGAAGGCAAGGAAGTGCTGCTGCGGCCTCTGTCCACGGCTTGGGAACATAAGACGAGGTTTCATGAATCCATGGGGTGTCTGGCCCAGACGCTGGCTTCGTGAACACGCCGGTAACGCGGCTTCATGCTTGCTCCATACCCATCCTTTTGCGCTATACTCCGGCGCACTTCTCTTTTTCGGCCAAGAGGCTGTCATAATGCTCGATTACCGTTAACCAAGAGACCGGCGGAAGGAAATCATAAACAATGACGGAGACCAAGCATGTGCCCGAGCGGCGGGATATGCCGATGGAGGAAACGTGGGATCTCAGCCCTCTATTCAAGAGTGACGAAGCCTGGGAGCAAGCCTTTTCCAAGCTAGCGCAAAAGATTCCCAAGTTTGAGGAATTCCGGGGAACCCTGGGGAAGTCAGCGGAAAATCTGCGGGCCTGTCTCGAATTCGAGGTCGAATTCGATAAGGAGGCGGAGCGATTGGGGACCTACGCTTTCTTGCGCTACAGCGAGGATGTGCGCGACACCAGCGCTCAGGCCATGGTGGCCCGCTATACCCATCTCGCCACCCAGGCCAGCGAGACGGCGAGTTTTCTGGCCCCCGAGATTCAGCGCATCCCCAAGAAGACCATGAGCCAGTTCTTGGATGCGCCCGAGCTTGAACCGTTCCTGTTCACGCTTGAGAAGTTTCTGCGGTACAGACCCCACATCCTGTCGGAAAAGGAGGAGCGCATTCTCGCCATGCAGGGGGAGGTCACGGACACGGCGGAGAAGGTCTTTAGCCAGCTCACCGACGCCGATATGGTCTTCGGCGATATCACCAACGAGAAGGGAGAGAAGATTGAGCTGACGCAAAGCTCCCTGCACTCTCTGCTCGAGTCCCGGAAACGGGATGTCCGCCGCAAGGCCTTTCACAAGTTCTACGCGGAGATCGACGCCCACAAGAACACCCTGGCCACGTCCCTGGGATCATCGGTGCTTCAGGACGTGTACCAAGCCCGCGTCCGAAACTACTCCAGCTCGCGTGAGGCGGCGCTGTTCTCTGACAACATGCCGGTCACGGTCTACGACAATCTCGTACAAACGGTGCGGGACAACCTGGATATCGTGCACGAATACCTTGAGGTGCGCCGCAAGGCCCTGCGCATCAAGGACATCCATATGTACGATTGTTATGTGCCCATCGTCCAGCTCGCGGACACGCATGTGCCATACGAAGAAGCGGTCGAACAAATCACGGCCGCGCTCGATCCGCTGGGGAAGGACTACTGCGCGACATTGGCCAAAGGGCTGAGCGAAAAGCGCTGGGTGGATCGCTACGAGAACAAGGGTAAGCGCAGCGGCGCGTTCTGCGCGGGCTCGTTCGTCGGGCCGCCCTACATCCTGATGAACTACCGGCCCGACACCTTGAACAGTATGTTCACGCTCGCCCATGAGGCCGGTCATTCCATGCACACCTACTTCAGCGCCCGGAACCAGCCCTACCAGTACTACGACTATGCCATCTTCGTGGCGGAAGTCGCCTCCACCTTCAACGAGCAATTGCTCAACAACTATCTCCTTGAGCGCGCCCCGGACGACAAGACGCGGGCCTATCTCGTCAGCCGGGAGATCGACGAAATACGGGGCACAATCATCCGCCAGACCATGTTCGCGGAGTTCGAGCGGATCATTCACGAATATGCCGAGGAAGGCCAACCCCTCACGCTCGATGTCTTGTGTGGAGAATACCAGAAGTTACTCGAGGCCTATTTCGGTCCGCGGTTCACCATTGATGACGAATTGAATCTGGAGGGGCTGCGCATCCCCCACTTCTATAATGCGTTCTACGTGTACAAGTACGCCACCGGCCTGTCGGCGGCGATTGCCTTGGCGCAACAGGTGCTGAACGGCGGCAAGGAGGAGCGCGAACGCTATCTCAACCTTCTTCGCAGCGGAGGCAGCAAGTACCCCCTGGACATCCTGCGGGATGCCGGGGTGGACATGGAGGATCCTGGTCCGGTGAATACGGCCATGGCCCGGCTGCGTCACCTCGTGAGCGAGCTGGAACAACTGGTTTAGCCCGTGGGCGTCGGCGGGGGTGCGGGGGTGTAACACAACGGACTTTGGCCGTTACGGAAAGACAGGGTGAACAAGGTCTGAAGCGCTTTAGGCCGCCCTACTCCAACACGTACCCTTCTTTCTTCAAGAGATTCATCAATTCTTTCTTGGTGATCGTGGAGTAGGCCGCTATCTTGTGCGGATCCACCGTGCGCAGATACTTGCTTAGCTTGCGCTGGTGCAAAAGTTCCGCGATTACGAGGGGATCCTCGGACTCCACCACCTGCAGCGTGCGCACCCGCACCCGCTTTATGCCGCCCCGCCATTCGTCGATGGTTTTCAAGACGTTCTCGGGCAGCGTATCGCCCCGGCTGTGCGTCACCAGAAAGGCGACAAATTGGTCCGGATCCTCCTTGGCCTGCATCGCGCGGGTGAAGGCCTCCTTCGTGAGCCGGTACACGCCGGCGCGCCCAGCCCCTTGGCGTTCGGCGAAGCGTTCGAGAGGCACGGTCAGCAGGGGATCCGCGTCGAGATCCGGCACGACAACCTCAAAGTTCGGCTGCACGATGAGTTCCACATCATCCTCTGCCTGCACGGGCGCGTCTTCGATATCCGCGTCCCCGATCAGGAGCCACCGCCCCAGTTCGGACAGACGGAACACGCTCTGCCCCGATGCTTCCGCCCGGTCCACAACCCCAAGCCAATGGAAAACTTCTTCAAGGGACCGGGTGATGGTGTATTCGACTCCTGACCTGGCGCTGGGATAGATGTAGCGGTATCGAGATCCCGAACCCCACAGGACGGGTTGTTCGCTTCCCGCGCTGTACCGGAGCGCGTAATCCACGAAGTCCGTCACGGCGTACCACGCGCCCGGTTGCAACTCTTCCCATAACGGAGTAAGCAGATGGAGGGGCGCCGTGGTGCGCAGCTCGGTGAGGCGGTGGAATAGCTCCCGATGGCGTTCGGCCCAAGACATCTCGATCAGCCTGTCGAGATCGGCGGCCCGAAGTTCACTATCCACCTCGGCGATCCAGTCCACCCAATTCGCCATCCGCACACAGTCATCCAGATTGGGCTCGGCGTTTTCGTCCATGACCGTCGTCAGCCGCCGATGATCTTGCCGCCACAATTCGTAGTCTGTACGCAGCCGCGGCGGTTTGGCCGCGATGGCCGCAACGAGCCGAATTAGACAGCGCGTGAGGGCGAGGCCCCGGCAGTCCACCGAGGTCACTTCTCGAGTCTCAACGGGTTTCAACCTCAGCTCCTTGGATTCGGCGGCTCGTTCCTTTTTCCGCCAGTCGCGCACTTCGGCCAATAGCCCCGCCATGCGTATGAGCCGATCCTCCGAGTCGAACCGGAACATCTCGAACAGGGCAAACCCGGAAAACAACTCCCACAACGCCTTTTCCGCCGCTTGTTCCGAGCCGCCATGAAGCGCCAGTAAGGCGGACACCGGCATCATGCCGTCGTTTGACTGCCAAACGATGTCAAAGAGTTCTTGGGCCACCTCGGAGAAGCCGCGCCTCGCCACGTATTCAACCACGGACTCGGGATACGTGTAAGCAATGTCCACCAAGGCGTCTCCCACGGCCTTTCTTTGGCCGATTTGGATCAGGCCAAGCCGCTCCTCAAGATCCCGCATGGCGGGGCCGGTCATGTCCTTAATCGCGCGGCGAATGTAGGCGACATTCCCACGGCTCTCCAGACCATCCTCCACCCGCTGCACCAGCGCCGCCCCGCCGGGCGCCAGTTTTACTTTGGTGAGGTCGGTGTAGAAAAGCGCGTCGTTGACATCAACGAGATACTCAATCTCCGCTTCCGGAAGATCAAGCTTCTTGGCCAATGTTCGGACCGTTAGTCCGGAACGGCTGTTTTGAGATAAATCCCGCGCCATATGGAATGCGGCCCGGCTCAGCCCATCCAGGCTGGCCAACTGGCTTGCCCTTTGACGCATAAACGCTCCTTATCTATCGGTGAACTACTGAATTGTCAGCGGGTGCCGCCCAGCAAAATGGCAACCAGTATAGCGAACGCCGCCCCCGCGGACAAGGATCCAATCGCCTCGAAAAGAGCCATACCCCATGGTGGCGGCGTCTTGTATCATCGCCGGTTTCATTCTGGGGAAACGCCATGGGCTAACACAAACGCCCTCCCAACAAGTCTCGAATCTGTTGGAAGGGCGATTCACTGCCGTGCTTTTCAGGGTGCTCGGGATATCCTGTGACTCCTCCCGCATGTGGCGCGATTGGATCAAGACTGGCGCCGCACACCGCTCAGAAGAAGTATTCCCGGATACCTTCCCAGACCCGCTTCACGCCGCTCGTGATGGCCCCTCGGGAGTCCACGCTGCCATTCCGGGCGGCCTCACGGAATGCAAAGGCATGGCGGACGATGCCGGTGGCGGCGGAATACTCGGGGGCTTGCGCCTCCTCGGGAACGATTTCCAGGCCCCGCGGATAACCGATGCGGCACGGGACTTGGAGCACGGATTCCGCAAGGGTCTGCTGGTTCTCGATGGTGCTCGCGCCGCCGGTAAGCACAACGCCCCGCACAAGGTGCTTCATGAGCCCCGTGCTGTGCAGATACCGCCGCACCCACTCCATCTGTTCCCACGCTCTTGCGTAAAGGATTTCGTCGAGCTGATGCCGCGGCGCCGCGGAGGGCCTTCCTTGCAGGGCGGTCTTCAGTTCAATGAGGGCATCTTCATCTGGGGGGCCGTCCTCCTCATACATGAGACCGCCCCCCTCCTCGTCTTCCTCCGCTTCGTGCTCGGCTTGGGCGCTGAGAAATTCGCTGGATAAGCCATATTCGAGGATAAGTTCATCCGCCTCAATGAAGGACACGTGAAGTCCGGCCGCCACATCGCACGTCAGATGGTAGCCTCCCCACTCGAAACAATTGGTCCCCAGGACCTGTCCATCGCGGACTACCGCGAGACTGGTGGTCCGCCGCCCCATGTCCAGCACCGCCGCGCCCAACTCCATGTCCTCTGGCGTAAGACATCCCAGGGCGGACGCGAGAGGAAGGAACACCACATCTTCCAGCTCGCGGCCTTGCGCCTCCACGCACGAAGCGATGTTCTCATGGATGAATGCGGGAATACGCGCGAGGTGGGTGCGGAGTTTCAGGGCTTGTCCCCGGACCCCCAAGGGCTCAGCAACGGGGAGATCGTCGACGTACCACTGTTCTCCCGTGACCGATGCGATGATGTGCGTTCCCGGTGTCTGAATGTCCCGCTCCGCGTTGCCGCGCGCCTCATCCATCTGCCGCCGGGTTACCCGGTGGTCGGCGGCTTGCACGCGCCCTTCGCGGATGAACGTTTCCACATTCTTGCCATGGACACCGCAGAACAGCGAAGACACATGACGCCTGGCCTCGTTTTCCGCCAGCATCAAGGCCTCCTTGAGGGCCGTCTTTGCCGCCTTGAGGTCCTGTATGACACCTTGGGACACACACCCATCGGCTGGCGCCGCGCCGCATCCCATCACCTCGATAATGCCGTCCGCCCCACTCCGGGCGATGAGCACCCGGATGGTGCGCGAGCCAAAATCGGCCACCCCCACGTATTCGCCTCGTGTCCGCACATTGACTCCCCGGCGCCGTCATTCGCGATGCCCACGCTGGAATGCGGCGCCATTCACAGCCCGCTAACGCGGATTGCCCTGTCCCCAAGTTTTGACCGGCGCGCGAAACGCCGATTCGTCCGGCGGCTGATACGCCGGAATGCGCCACGCCTGTTCCCCATGGATCACGGGCTTTAGAACAACAGATCGCCCGTGTTCACGGAAGCTCCGCCTTCCTTGTTCTTGACCTGCGCGATGGTATCCTCGATATCCTTCATCGATGACCGGCGCCGCTCGAGCGCTTCCCGCGCCCGCTCCATGGCGTTTTCCACTTCGGTCCGCCGTTGCTGCAAGTCCTTCACACGCTGGCGCGCTTCCTCGAGCTGTTCCCGCGCCGCTTTCTTGGAGGCTTCCAGTTCCTCGATGTACTGCTGTTGTTCGCGCTCGCGCTCCCGGGCGTCTTCCAACTCGGCCTGACTTTGCGCAAGGGTTTCCGCTTCCTGTTCGCGCTGCTCTTGAAGCGCCTTGATCTGCGCGTCGAGGCCGCTAATCCGCTCCTCGAGCCCCGTGACCTTTTCGACGATCCGCGTGCTTTCCTGCGTGCGTTCCTCGAGGACGCTCTCCCCTTCGGAGACCGACGATTCCACGGAGCCTACCCTATGCTCCGCGTCGGTTACTTCCTGCCGGGCTTCCTCGATTGCTCGCACGCCTTGTTCGAGCTTATTCTCCGCCTCGCCCAACTGGGTCTCGGCCTGTTGAGCCTCCGCTTGGGCGAGCATCGCCGCGGCCCGCAACGCCAACAGCTTCGCGCTTTCCCCTTCGCCTCGCGCAATGGCCTGCATGGCCACGCCCAAAAGCTGCTCGGGCGAGCCAGCGTCCCGCGTGGCCATCGCCGTGCGCACGGCGGCCTCAATATAAACAGGAGGAAGCTCCCGCATTCGCTCGGCGATATCCTTGGCCCCGGCTGGCGCCGCCTTGGCCGCACCGGTAGACTCAGGGAGTGCCTCGGCTGCCGCCTCAGCCAGACGCTCCGCCTCTGCCAAGGGATCCTCCAACTCGGCTTCTACACCGGCGGCCGGCTCGGGCTCGGGATCCACGTCAGGCATGGGTTCCGCCTCCGTTTCCTCCGCGCGCGTCTCGCGTGAGAGCGGCTCCCATGCAACGCGGACATGGTCCAGCACCACGGGAGGCGCCGGTTCCACGGGCTTGGGCGCGGGTTCCCGCGCTTCCTTCAAGAACTGCCGGCAGTCCGCCGTCCAATCCGCCAAGGCCGAGCTGCCGGGGGTCTCCGCGCCGGCATAGGCGTCACAAAAGGCGTAGGCCAACTCGATGAGCCGCTCGGCGGGCCGTTCCCCGGGTGAGATAAGGCTCAACAATTCCCGGCACGTCTGACAAGCTTCAACCGCATGCCTTCGCTCGTTCTGGCGGGCCAGCCCCTCAAGCAAGTTGACGCTTTCCTCCGCATCGCCAAGGTACTCTTCCTGCTTATCCTGAACCCCGGTCTCCAATTGGACTAGCGCCTCGCACCAACTGTCCAGCATGAAGGCCATGTCATCGTCGGCCGTATTGCCCGTCTCCGCCGTGGTCCGCCGCGGGGATTTCGAGCCGTTGCCGGACACGGGCTCGTCAGGCTTCGCATCATCGTCCTCCTCGTCAAACGGAAAGCGGGGCGGCTTTACGTCCGCCGTGTCTTGGTCATCCAGCGTCCATCCCGCCAAGTCAAAGGGGCTCGCTCCAAAGTCCAGATCGGCCGGGGGCGAATCCGCTTCTTCCTTATTGGTCTGGCCGGCCGTGGAATCATCCAGCTCCTCGAGACCGGGCAACTCCGCAAGCCCGGACATACCGCGCTGTCCTTGCGGCGATGACGGAGCGTGCTTCTCTTCTTCGGCCGGGCTCAGATCAAAGGGCGACTCCCCGGCTGCCGCCTTCGGGGTTCCGCCATTACGCGGCGCTCCGGCCTGAGCGTCCCCGTGCGCCGATGTCCGCTTGCTTTCCTCTTTCCGGGATGACCCCGCGTTTTCCGAAGCTCCCGATGGTGCACGGCGCCCTTTTTCCGAACTGGCAGCTCCGGACTCATCGGAATCCTCATCCTGAACAAGCGTCAGGCCCGCCGCGGCGACCTCTCCGAGCGCCTGTTGATAGCGTTTATTCCAGCGCTTGAGCGCATTGGGGCGAACCTCGCCTCCCACCATGAGATCGCCCACCATCTGGCTCATGATATCGTAGCTGTCCGACAGAAAGGAGACACACTCCAACCCCCGGCCAGCCTCCTCATAGGTCTGCAAGACGCGGCCCGTTTCGGTGAGCACGTCCACCACGTCGGGCCAGCCCTCCTCCAAGGCCAATTCCACCGCGCTAATGAGTTGGTCCATGCATGTGTCGGACCACATATCCTGCGGAGCGCCTTCCGCGGCAAGCTTGACCTGATCGTGGAAATTCTGCAACGCCGCGAGTAGCCGCTCCGTGGAATCGCTATCACTGCCTTTGGACCATTGCGGCATCTCCTCTCGCGCGGGAGTTGTTGGTGAGAACGGCGCCTCGGGTTTCTGGGCGGACTCCGGCTCGGGGGATTTCTGTTGCTTCCCCGATTCGGACTGCGCTTGGCCGGCCGGCTGGACCCGCTGGGAGCGGAGGGAGGTGTTCTTCTTGCGCTTTCCGAATTGCACGGCTGGTACCTCCTACGGTTATTTTGGGGCGTATTCTATCAGAGGCGCATGGTCAACTCAATATATTGTGCCGCCGGCCAGCGCCCTCCGCAGTTTCATCCCAGGTTGATTATGCCGCCGGCGGCTAAGACGTTCAGGATTTCAGCCGTGCATTCCTCGACGCTCTGTTCGCCCGTGTCCACCACGATTTCTGGGTTGCCGGGCTCCTCGTAGGGGGCGCTAATA
>SKRY01000153.1 GCA_007118235.1 Candidatus Hydrogenedentota bacterium
CACGCCGTTGGCCGTTCCGGGGCGTTGGCGGCAGATGACGAGGCCAGCGTAACGCGCGTGGCGGCCGTTGGGCAGTTCGCGCACGCCGGCGGCGTTTGGCAGGCCGCGCGCGGCGAGTTGATCGCGCAAGGGGGCGAGGGGGTGGCCGAGGGCGCTGTGGCCGGTGGCGGCGTAGTCCCACCGGATGGTCTCGAAGGCGTCGAGCGGTTCAAGGGCTACGGACGGCTCGGGCGCGTCGAGGGGGAGATGGGGTGTGTCTTCGGCCATGTGGCCCAAGCTTTCCCAAAATGCCTGACGCCGGCTTGATTCGAGCCCCGCCAAGGCGCCGCTTTCGGCCAAACGCTTGAGGCTGCCTTGGTCCAGGCGGGCGCGGCGGGCGAGGTCGTCAATGGAACGCAAGGAACCGCTGTTTCGCGCGGCGATGATGCGCCGGGCGGCGTCTTCGTTTAATCCTTTCACGTACATGAGCCCGATCCGGACGGCGAAGTTGGACATCCTCCTTAGTCCTCCTTCAAAGGATACATCCCCCCGGCCCCCTTCAAAGGGGGAATCTCCTTGGCGCCCTTCACAAGATACAGCCCTCTGCGCCCCGTCGACGGGAGAATCGTTGGCCTCTTGTTTTGTCTCCGTGGGCTCCAGTGTACATTCCCACTCGCTCGCTTGCGCATCTGCGGAGCGCACGATCACGCCGTGGCGTTTGGCGTCTTCGATGAGCGTTGCGGGGCTATAGAAACCCATGGGCTGGGCGTTGAGCAGGGCGCAGAGATAGGCCGCGGGATAATGCCGTTTGAGCCAGGCCGTGGCGTAGGCGATGAGGGCGAAACTGGCGGCGTGGCTTTCGGGGAAGCCGTATTCTCCAAAGCCGCGTATCTGCTCAAAGACCTGTTCGCCGAACGTTTCGGGGATCCCCTTGGCGGCCATGCGGGCGATGAGGCGGCCGCGGTGTTTTTCGAGTTGGCCGGCCTTGCGCCAGGCCGCCATGTCGCGCCGCAATTGGTCGGCCTCGCCGGGGGTGTAGTCGGCGGCGGCGATGGCGAGCTGCATGACTTGCTCTTGAAACAAGGGCACGCCCAAGGTCTTCTTTAGGATCGGTTCCAGGCTCGGGTGGGGGTAGGTCACGGACTCCTCTCCGTTGCGCCGCCGCAAGTAGGGGTGAACCATGCCGCCCGTGATGGGGCCGGGCCGGACGATACTCACCTCGATGACGAGGTCGTAGTAGGTGCGCGGCTTGAGACGCGGCAGCATGGCCATCTGCGCGCGGCTTTCGATTTGGAACGTGCCGGCGGTATCGCCCGCGCGGATCATCTCGAAGGTGGGTTCGTCGTCTGATGGAATTCCCGCCAATGTGTGCGATTGGCCGTGATGTGTCTCGACGAGATCGAAGCAGCGGTGAACCACGTTAAGCGCGCCCAAGCCCAACAGGTCCACCTTAAACAAGCCCAGTTCTTCGAGGTCGTCTTTGTCCCACTGGATGACGGTGCGGTCCGGCATGGCGGCGTTCTCCACGGGAACGAGGTCCGCCACGGGCTCGTGACCCAGCAGGAATCCGCCGGGATGGATGGATAGGTGGCGGGGGAACCCTTGAATCTCCGCCGCAAGCCGGGCGAGGTGGCGAAGCGCCCGGCTGTTTTCGTCGAGGCCTAGGCCGCGAAAGGTCTTGGGACCGGGGACGTCGTAATGCGACAGGCCGCGCGCGATGCGTTCGAGGGCGGTGCCGGGCACGCCCAATGCCTTACCCACGTCCCGCACGGCCGAGCGCGCACGGTAGCGGATGACGTTGGCCGCCATGGCGGCGTAGGCGCGGCCATACTTGGCGTAGACGTGCTGGATGACTTCCTCGCGGCGGTCGTGCTCGATGTCGAGGTCGATGTCCGGCGGTTCGGCCCGCTCCTTGGACAGAAAGCGCTCGAAGAGCAGTCCCATGCGCACGGGATCGATGGCGGTGATGCCGAGGCAATAGCACACCGCCGAGTTCGCGGCCGAGCCCCGGCCTTGGCACAGGATGTTCTCGCGGCGGCAGAACTGGACGATCTCACGCATGGTGAGGAAGTAGCCATCGTATTCGAGGTCGTGGATGAGGGCGAGTTCTTTGTTCAACTGGCGGCGCACGTCCTCAGGAACGCCCCTGGGATAGCGTTGCGCCGCGCCTTCGAACGTAAGCTGGCCGAGCCATTCCGGCGGCGTCACGCCGTCGGGCAGGCGCTCGCCGGGATAGCGGTAAACCAGCTCGGACAACGAAAATCCACACCGCTCCGCAATGGCCGCCGTCCGCGCCAGGGCCGCGGGATCGTCGGCGTAACGCTCCGCCAAGACGGAGGGGGGCTGAAGCCCGTGCTCCGCGTTGGGACGAAGACGGCGGCCAGCTTCGCTCAACGTAACGCCATGGCGAATGCACGTAAGCACGTCTTGAAGGTCCCGCCGGGCGGCGGTGTGGTACAAGACTTCGGAGCCGGCGGCGGCGGGCATGCCGTAGCGCGCGGCCCGCTCCCGCAAGCGCCGCTCGGACCGGGCGTCTTCGGGCCGCCGGTGACGCGTAGCCAAGGCGTACAAGCGATCGCCGAAGGCGTCCTTTAGCAACGCCGCCTCACGGGCGGGTTCGTCGTCCCGCAACAGCAAACTCCGTTCGCCGCCCCACAATGCGATAAGCCCTTCGGCCCGTTCCGCGGCTTCTTCCCACGAGACGCGGCTTACGCCCTTGGGGGAGCGCAACCGGCCCCGGGAAATCAGTTGGCAGAGGTTGGCGTAGCCCCGGCGGTCCATGGCGAGCAGGATGAGGGTGGACTCGTCGAAGAACGTCACCTCCGAACCAACGAGCAGATGCATCCCCAGCTCCTTTGCCCGCTTGTGCGCCCGAACCACGCCCGGCACGCCGTCGCGATCCGTGAGGGCCACGGCCTGGAAATCGAGGCGGCGGGCCTCTTCGACAAGCTCTTCGGGATGGCTCGCGCCTTCAAGAAAGGAATAGTTGCTTTTGCACCACAAGGGGACGCAGCCCGCATTCATTCCACTTCTCCTTGCAGATACCAGCGCCGCCGTTTCTGGTCGTGGTACACCCAGAGCCACCGGCCGCTCGCCGTACGCACGTAGTAGTAGTTCCGCGCAATCGCCGAATCGGTCCACCAGCCGCCAGCCAGCGTGTGCGGCCCAATGACTTCTTCCACAGGTCCCTCCGAGGGTCCCGCCACACACCAGCCCTCGAGACTGGTCCCGGGCGGCGGAGGCGCTGGACGAGGACAGGCGTAAAAACGGCGGACGAGGGGGGCCTCATCGGGGACGCCGGGGGCGGCGTCCGGCAGCGTTTTCATGGGTTCCCACGAAAAGCCTCCCTCGGGCGAATGGCGCTCATGCAGCCGGGCATAGGTTACAGCGCGTGAACCAAGCTCCGCGCGTAGTTTCGCGAAGGCACGGTGGATGGCCTCCCGGTTGCGGGCAGGGAGGCCGTCGAACAGACTGAGCTGTTCCTCCCGCCGGGGCGCGCCCTCGCCGCACACCGTGAACGCGATGACTCCGGCGGACAGGGTCAACGTTTCCAACCGCAGGCGCAGCAGCGTAAGCAGTTGTCCGGCGTCTTCCGTGGGGACAGCGGGCGCTAGCCGGGTCTCCACGCGGCCGCCGTCATCCGAGGTCAACGCGAGACAGAGAGACGCCAACCGTTCGTGGCGGCGGGCGAGTTTCGCGATGACGTTCTCCAGGGCGGGCTCGATCTCTATCAATAGGGCCTCGCGATCCTCCGCCGGATAAGCCAGCTCCACCGTCTCTTCCGCGGGTTCCATGTAGGATTGGGGTGTAAGAGGATTCCATCCCGCGCCCCGGGCCATCTCATGAAGCGCGTGAACTTCCTCGCCAAAGCGCCGCCGGACGGCCGCGGCGGGCAGGTCCATGAATTGGCCCAGGGTTTGCACGCCAAGTTTGGCGAACACGTCCAGCACGTCCGCCTGGAATTCGAGGCGCTCCACGGCGATGCTCCGCACGTAACGCTGTTCCTCGGCGGCGTCGTAAAAGACGGCATTACGCTGCCGGGCCTTGGCGGCCGCGTAGCTGCCAAAGCGGGAAAAACCCACCACGACGACGGCCTTGATGGTTTCCTTATGCAAGTCCGTCTGTATAGCGTTGGCCCAGCCGGTTAGCGAGGGAAACAACGTCCGCAAGCCGGACGCGTCCAGCCAAAACACGCCCGGTTCCTGGAGGGAGGGCTCCACGCGGGGACTGAAGCGCCACAGCCGGGGCAGCAGCGCGTCCACGGCTTCCCGCATTCGCTCCACCGGCATTTCCGCGGCGCACAGGTCCCGGCACAGGGAGAGCGCTGATACATAGCGCATGCCGGGATGAATGTGATGCCGCCGCCGCGCCAAGGCGTTCGCCCATTGAATGACGCCCGTGGCCGCGTCCCGATCCACGACGGCGGCGGGCGCGTCCCGCCACCCCGGCCGATCCCGCAACAGCAACTGAAGCGGGAACGCCGCCGCGTTAACACAAGCCACCCGGCCCATGGCGGCGCCTCTATCCTTGTTTCCCGTCTCCATGCCGGCCAGTATACTGAAAACATATTCAGTTGTTCAATAGGGGCCGTCTTTGAGCATTGAAACTCTGAAAGCCCAAAACATCTCCATGAACCTCCACGTCTATGATACTGTTGACAAGAAGCGGGAGGGTCGATACGCTGTTTATAAGATGGGAAGATGCAACGAGGGAGGCGCCATGAAAAACATCACGATATCTTCCAAGTATCAAGTGGTAATCCCCAAGGAAATCCGTGACCAGTTGGGGCTGAAGCCAGGGCAAGAGCTGCGGGCGGTGGTGCATGGGGACCGGCTCGAACTCATTCCCGTCCGGCCGGTCAATGAAATGCGCGGCTTTCTCAAGGGCATCAACACGGATGTGCCCCGCGAAGGCGATCGCCTATGAACGTGGTGGATTCGAGCGCGTGGCTCGAATACTTTGCGGATGGGCCCAACGCAGGGTATTTCGCCGAAGCTATCGAGAATGAGGAGGCGTTGGTGGTGCCGGCGATTACCCTCTTTGAGGTGTACAAGCGGGTCTTCACCCAACGCGGCGAGGAGCCGGCATGGCAAGCAGTAACGGCGATGCAGGCCGGCCGAGTGGTTGATGTGAATGCTTCCCTCGCGCTCGCCGCCGCGCGTATTAGCGCCGACCACCGGTTTACCTATGGCGGGACAGCCTTATCTTGACCACGGCCCGGGCGTATAGCGCCGTACTATGGACTCAAGACTCGGATTTCGAGGGGTTCCAAGGAGTCAACTATAAAGCCCGGAAAGCGTAGCGCTGGGGGGCTGGGGGGGCGCTTAAACGATTGTTAACACAAGCCACCCGGCCCATGGTGGATCTCCTCCTCGCGCCAGCCAGGGGCGTGGCGTTTGTCCTTGGTTACGCGCACCACGCAGGCGAAAGCGTCGAAATCCCGCCGGACTATCCAGCTCTCCGCTCGCAACGAGGCCAGCGAAATCATCTCCCGCCGGCTGGGCGTAAGGCAGACCAGCGCCGCGCTCCATTGCTTCGCCAGCCCCGCCAACCGGCTTTGCATCGCCAAGGGCAACCCCATGTCACCGGCCAGATCCACCACTATCAGACCGAACCCGCCCGAGCGCAGCAACGTGTCCGCCGCCCGCGCCGCCGCCCGCGCCTCCGGCGCATGAACCACCGGCAGCGCGGTTAGGTCGACGCCCCCCAAGGCGCAATCGGGCGGATAAAAGGCGTTCGTCCCAGCGATCCACGCCACCCGTGTCTCTCGTTGCTGGGCTTCCAACACCAGCCCCATCGCCGCCGTCAATCGCGCCCCGCCCCGGATCTCCGCCAGACGGCCAGCCAACACGCTCAAGCCCCATTCCGCCTGAGGCGCCCTTGACCACAGCGCGCTGCCCCACATTACGCCCGCTGCGGGCGTCGCTATCTCTATCTTTTGCCTACCCATGCCTAGTATTATACTGAAAATATATTCAGTATATCAACGGCCATCAAAAAGCGCCGCCCCGGTCCAGCGGATGTGCTGGAACCGGGGCGGTGCGCGGATTTTCCGTTCTGGGTGCGTAAATCCTTGTTGTCTATGTGCGGGGAATGGCTCTTCCCTCAGCGTCGTGCGCCAACTCCGTGGCGGCCCATGGGCTGCTCAGGAGGGGTTGGCGACCGCCGTTTCCACCTCGATCTCGAAGAGCAGTTCATCGCGGCAGACGTCCGCGTGCAGGCAGGCGGCGGGTAAGTCCTTTATGCCGGCTTCGTCACAGTAGGCGCGGAACAGCTCGAGATGTGTCATGTCCTTGAAATAGGCGATGGCGCGGGTGGAATCGGCCCAGCTCATCTCGCGCGAGGCGAGGATCGCGCTGACCACCTCCATGGTCCGGGCGATCTGGGCCTCGGGATCATCCAGATAGACGCTCTGGCCGTCTGGGGCAATGGAGGCGGTGCCGGAGACGTACAGTTCCCGGCAGTCCGGAGTGTCGATCTCCACCGCGCGGCTGAACGAGCTTTTGTAGTCTATCGCCGGGCATTGTAGGGGAGAGGCCACCGGAAAAATGCGGATTCGATCCGTCTTAGGTTTGATTGCCAGGGCGTCGCCAATCAGGGCCATTCCGGCGCGATTGGCCGCCCCGATGCCCGTGCTGCCCGGAACCATGTGGTCAAACACGCCGCGTTCCTCGAAGAATCCGGTGCGCACCTCGTTGAAGGTGTCGTACCAATCGAGCAGTTGATCCAGATACAGCCAGGTTCGGACCGTGTGCCGGAACTCCATCCCCGCCAGCGTCAGCGCGGTCTCCATGTTCTCGAAGAACTGCCGGGCCTGCGCGGCGCGCGAGGCCTTTGGATCCACAGGCAACACTCCGCCAAGCTGACAGTACACAGCATGCTCGTCTTCATACACCATGCCCACGGTCCGTCCATCCATCCGCAGTGGACACACCGGCGCGCCGGCGATCACGACCGCTTGGCTCGCCGCTGGGCTGCGCCCGTTGCAGGGATCGCCCCGGAGCCAGGTCAGCGGCCATTGCACTCGTTCGACAGCCGAATCATTGACCTCCGGCCGTTCGCTGCCGCCCAGCACCATCTGAGACACGATGGCCCCCTCCAATTCGTTGGCCGACGAGGCCAGCCGTTCAAACAGGGCCGGAGACGGATCGCCGGGCGGTATACTGAGCAGGTGTTTGGCGAAGGCCTCCCTGTGGAGGCTCGTCCGCACCATGTCTTTGCCAATAGAACGCGATACACTGCGGTGCATGGAGAATCCCTTCTGAATACTATGCGCTGCGCGAACGTTAGAGTGAAAGGATGTATTCGGCGAGATCCTCCAATTCACTGGAGGTAAGGTCCGTGGTCGCGCCGTGCCGATCATCCGGATTGAACTCCGTGAGCATGTCTTTCATGTTCTGGGCGCGGCCGTCGTACAAATAGGGCGCGGTCCGCCAGACCTCGTTGAGCAACGGCGTGACAAACTCGCGAAGCCCCAACTCATCCGGTCCACTACCCACGTCGTGCAGTCTGCCGTCGGTGTAATGGGCGCCCGAATGGCATTCCGCGCAATTGGCTTGCTCAAAGATTTCCCTACCCCGCTGAGCCGCCGGACTAAGCTCCCCGTCCGCCAGGCGCGGACTGGGAACGGGTTGAAGCGCGCTCAGGTAGGCGTCCACCGCGGCGGCCGTTTCCTCCGGAACTTCCACGAACTGGATGAACCTGAAACCAGCCCGCACCGCGACCTCGGCCTCGTCACGAATGCCCGTAATCATGACGGGGGGCGTCTCGTGCGACAGCAGCAGGCTTTTCGTGTTCTTGGGGTTGCCGATGCCGTCGTTGAGCAGATCCCAGTTCAGGGCGTCCGCGCGCGCGTCGGGGTGACAACTCGCGCAACTCTGCCATTTTTGGAAGCAGAAGTCCGCGTCAAAAAACGCTCTCTCTCCTTCGCGAACCTCGGAGAGTTCGGTTTGTTCGCCCAAAAGGATTTGCTCAACCGATGGGTTGGCATCCTCGCTCAGGTCCACAAGCGCCAAGCTATCGCTAAAATACTCGGTGACGGCGACGGTAGCGCCTCCAATGGCCACACCACGCGGCCCATTCCCCGGCAGCGCGATTCGTTCGCGCAGATCAACAAGAAACGCCAGATCGTTCGGAATAGTTTCCAGACTGCGGGAGACCTCACTAACCTGCTCGCCGTTGGCCACGCGATCGATCTTGTCGTGCAGGGCCTGCCGGTCGATGCGGCTCAGCTCATGCGTGCCCGAGTGGGCCACCACAATGGATTGGCCGCCGTCCGCACAGGCGACGCCCCACGGATTGGCCGCGCCCAGGTCCACATCGTCCAGCAGCACCGTCGTCAGCCACTGCTGGCTGTCCAGATCAATGACGCTCAAGGCGCTGGTGTTCATCCAGCCCCGCTCCAGTTGGGTGGTCGGCAGATGAAAACGGCCCAGGGTATGCGTGACGTACGCGAACTGTCCATCCGGGGAAACGCACACATCACGCACGCCGGTCGAACCGTTGGGCAGGGTTACGGATGCGGCGATCTCCAACGACGCTGTATCGATCAGATCCACCTTGGCGGCGACGTGGCTGCTATTCGAGGGTTGGGCGGGCAGATGATTCGCTACCACAAGCATCCCATCCCCGGGCGTTAGCGCGGCTGCAATTGGTTCGCGATCAGTCCGTACATGACCCCGCAATTCGCGGGTTTCCAAATGGTAGGCCGCCACTTCGTTGTCGAAGCGGTTGGACACATACAGGGTCCGCCCATCGGAAGACGCCACCGGCGCAACCGGGGTATGCCCAGCCGGCAACGTGAACTCAATCTCGCCCGTACCCGGATCAACGGCGTCGATCCGTCCCTCATTCAGTCCAGACGTGACGTATAGCAGGTTCCCATCGGCGGCGAGCGCAACGCCCGACGGAGCCTGCTCCAGGGCGATGGACCACAGCGCCTCGCCCGGCGCCCTATCGACCGCTTCCACGCGGCGTCCCGTGTGGTGGACCACATAGATCACATCCCCGTCCGGGTTCATGGCGGCCGCAAGCGGCGAGTCGTAGGGATAATCCTCGGTCAGCGGAAGTCCTTCCACGCTCAGAGCCGGGGCTTCATCCCCTTCGGGTTCTTCGCCTTCCGGCGAACCCAATGCGATTCCCATGACGCCGCCAACGGCCACGACAGCCCCCAAGGCCATGACCATGAACACGATGACCGAGGATCCGTTGAACAAAGAAGGTTGATTGGGCCTCTTCCAGATCTGTCTCATGACATAAACTCCAGTTGGTGTTGTTGTGTTGAACACTCGTTTCTGTATCCTTACCTATCTCAACGAAGGCCTCAGCCTCGCACATGATCCGGCCTTTGCCGCAAATCGTTATGCGTCAACTACGCATGGGCCACACACGAACAACGATGGTCCCTGTAACTTCGCACGTCACCCTCATCCCCGCTTTCGCGGGGATGACGAGGGGTGGGCGGGATTACCCACAATTCTTGGAATAGAACAAGTACTAGTCCTCTTCTGTGCGGGTCAATCTCGGCGCGGTGTGTTTGCTTTCGCGAATATCCCGAAGCAGCGTGCGGAGTTCCGCGGCCTTCCCGGGTTCTTCGCTGA